>JBCCIA010000478.1:0-4567 GCA_039028475.1 Spirochaetota bacterium
CATAATTTTTTACAAGGTATTAGCAATGTTGATTATGAGTTGCTAAGAACCATAAAAATATTAACTAGACATCTAGAAGTAAGTGAATGTTCATTGAAACAGTGGGAACAAGCTATATTCTTAGGCTTTAAAGTATGGCATCAATTGAAAGAAAAATGTGGCGGTCGGATTGTTTGTAATATGTATGAAAAAACCATGGTATTTGAAGAATCAGAAAGTTGATTTAGCTTAAGAAATTATCCTCTTATAAAACCCCAAAACCAAATCTTCCCTATCTACACCTTTTTCCTCCAAAACTTGACTCACAGGCAGATCCGTCGTATCCTCTTGAATCAAAACTTTCCCATCTTCCAAAGCAATATGCATCACACAATCATGCACCCTTCGTTCCCCATCCCAACCAATTGCAAAAACCAAATATTGATCATTTTTAGAATCAAGCACTTCTTGCATTTGGATTCCCTCATCCCCTTCCGGTTGGAGACTTGCATAAAATTCAGTTACTTCGGTAACAATATTTCGATATTTATCTTTTTTATCCATGCTTCACGTGCCCGAAAAGCAAAAGTAATATCAATCATGTGATTTGTAAACGATTAAAACCCACATCCCACAAAAAAGTAGTAGACAAAATTTCCCACACCATTCATAGTTGAACTCTGTTGTAGTACTAACATTTTTTCTGCCCAGCAGGACAGTGCACACAACGACAAGCGAAAAACAGCTCTCCGCCCGGTCACTGGCGACCAAACCGATCCCGGACGGAGAAACCCACCCACGAGAGGTGTAAGCAAAGTCTGTGTACCACGAATACACCGTCAAGTCTTTCTTCCACCTCCCCTGGGCAACCTATAACCAAAACAAACGAGGTATACCGTATGAAACCTATGGAAGAAGAAGATTACAAAGCTCTATTAGACCGCATGGAAGTGTTAATAGACCGCGTATACAACAAACGCAAAATCTACCCCAAAAAACGCCGCAAACGCTACCACAAGTTATTGCATACACAACTCAAGTATCTGCGTGCTAGGTTAGAGTAGGGATGATCTGTGTCTCGGGCACCTCGACTACGTTTGGTGTCCGAGTTTTGTTCTGGTTGTTAAAAAAGTTTTGATAGATAAATAAATGCTATGAAAGAAATTATCTGGTCATTGGTATTCCTTTTATCGCAAGTCGTTGTGAAAGGGGGAGATAGGATTTAAGACTCTTTTACTCTAGCAAAAAATCGTTTTAGCCTCTGCTCTGGGATTTCAGTGATTTTTGTGATTATAGCGAGTGTAAAGCCTTCACGTTTCATTTTCAAAGCTATTTGCAACTTACTCTTGCGGTTTGCTCGTTTCTCACGTAGTTTATATTTTTTCTGAACTGCTTCAATCGTAAGCAAACCCATTTCTTGTGCGATTTCCTGAACTCTCTCTTCGATGGCTGTCATATCCACTCCTAGACGTTTGGCAATTTTTTGCAGTCTTTTACGGTACAAAAGCATTGCATATTTCAAATCTCGTTTCTTTACTATGGACTCGTGTAAGTAACTGTCGAGCTGTTTTTTTTCTTGGAACAAGCGAATTTTTTCAACTTCTCCCTTTTGGTCTGCTGGTAATTCTGAGATAACCACTACATATAAAGGGGCCAAGAGCTTAGTATCCAATGTTTTGTAAATACCTGGCTTCACCTTGGTCATCCGACATTTTTTAAAAAGCAGCCTAGGCGTAACCGAACAGAAGAGGATAAAACGTAGCTTGCTTGCTTTTTTAGGATAGCGCACGAGAAAGTTTGCAAGATATGTATGGATTTTATAAATATCATCTTGGCGAAACCTATCCCCTTCTGATTTAAATTCCATCAGATTGTATTTGGCAAAAACCTTCAAGTAAACCATTGTGGAATTTATCGGAACATCTTTTGCTTCTAGGTAAAAGTCTACCCGCTTTGGGTTGCCGGGAATTTCATATTCGACTTCCAAATGGTGTCTGTGTAAGATTTCTCGTAACACTTCTTTGAAAATCTCATCAAATAGTTTTTTGAACTGCATCTACCTGTACAGGTCAAAAATTCCTTGCAAAGAACTCTGTTTTTCGCCGAGAGTTTCGTTTTTTTAGTAAAATTACACCTTATCGCCAAGATATGTTCCATTCCAGGTAAAACATGATAAAACAAGAAGACTACAAAGCTCTATTGGACCGAATAATGGTAAAAAGGGGAGATAGGATTCAAGTCCCTTTTACTCTGGCAAAAAATCGTTTCAGCCTCTGCTCTGGGATTTCTGTTATTTCTGCAATAAATGCTAATTCACAGCCATCCCTGCCTTACATCCCACTTTTGTAAGAAAGAGCTTTTGGCTCACATTTTCTGGGAAATAAAAAATCGATTGAAAAGATTATTATGTCGTATTACAATGCAAGTCCGACGAAATACAAGGGAACTTTTGTAAAAAAAAACTTGACAAAAGCTGGAAATAAATTATTTATACATTCTGCTTTTGCCAGTACGCGTAACAGGAGTGCCTGCAAACAAATGGTGTGCAAAAGTGAGACTAAATAGAGAGCAAGAAGACGCAGTAAATCATGTATCCGGCCCCTTATTGATATTTGCCGGAGCTGGATCGGGCAAAACTAGGGTCATTACCAATCGAATTGCCAATTTGATACGCAAAAAAGGTGTCAAAGGCAGTGAAATAGTGGCGCTATCTTTTACCAACAAGAGTGCAAAGGAAATGGCAGAACGAGTTAAGAAGATGGTAGATAAGAAAAAACTGCGTGGCATCGAGTTGTCTACGTTTCATGCCCTAGGTTTGAAAATTCTCAAAAGATACATCGATAGGCTTGGTTACAAAGTGCCCTTTAATCTGCAAACTCCTATGGACTTGGAAGGCGTCATTGCAGATTTGCTAAAAGCCCAAAAAGTAGACCCTAAGGAAGTTGACCCAAAATTGGTTTTATCGGTAATCAGTCGTATTAAAAACAGTGGAGATGTTTACCGCAGCCAATTGCACACCTCTGAGAAAGAGCATGAAATGGTGGCTGATGCGATCTACGAAGATTATACCGACACCTTGAAAAAGATGAACTCGGTAGACTTTGATGATTTGATCCTCCTATCGATGCAATTGTTACAAACAGACGAAGAGGTGAGTGCTTACTACCGCAAACGTTTTCAGTATTATATGGTAGATGAGTTCCAAGATACCAACCTGGTGCAGTACAATTTTCTCAAGCTGCTTATGGGAGAGAATCGCAATCTATGTGTTGTAGGGGATGATGACCAAAGTATTTATGCCTTCCGCGGTTCAGATGTTGGCTTGATCCTCAATTTTGAAAAAGATTTCCCAGACACTAAGGTCATCAAGCTATTGCAGAATTATCGCTCTACTAAGCAAATCCTGGGGGCGTCGAACTCAGTGATTAAGAAAAATGCCAATCGTCGCGTGAAAGAGTTGTGGTCCACGAACGAAGGAGCACACCCTGTGTCGTATGTCCAACGCAACGATGAGAAAGACGAGGCTGTCTATGTAGTGGATCAAATTGAAAAAGAGTTGGTTCGTCACAAACGTAAGGGAAGCGAAATCGCCATCCTGTTCCGCACCAACTACCAATCGCGTCCCTTTGAGGAAGAACTGCGACAGAGGTCTATCCCTTACAACCTAGTGGGAGGATACAATTTCTTTGATCGTAAAGAGGTGCGCGATTTGATCTCTTACTTGAAAGTGATTGCAAATGCCAAGGATGAAGTTTCCTTATTCCGCATCCTCAATTACCCTCGCCGTGGGATTGGCCAGACCACAATTTCTCGCCTTTATGAAAAAGCAGCCGAAGAAGAAATTGGTCTAATGGAAGTTCTTCAGAATGTAAGTGAAAAGGAAGGGTACATCCCCACAATTAAAAACAAAACCATACATGCTATTTATGAATTTGTGGGTCTTATTCAAAAATACCGTAAGGAGTTCTTCCAAGCAGGGAAGATGTCGTCAAACTTAACGGCACTCATTAAGGAACTGAACTTTGAAAAAGAGTTCACCGAAGCGGCAGCAGACCCTAAGGTGGCAAAGGCCAAAATGCTCAATCTATCGGAATTGGTGAATATGTTGGCCTATTTCGAATCCGATTGGGATTCCGCTGAAAAGCCAACACTATTCGATTTTATCATGCGTCTGTCACTTCTCATGGATGATACAGATAACGATGTCAATGCAAATGATAAAAGAGTCCAGCTTATGACAATGCATTTGTCAAAAGGATTAGAGTTTCAGGTTGTTTTTCTCGTTGGATTGGAGGAAGGCATTTTGCCAAATTCTAGAGTTTTGGATGAGGGAGGGGATGTGGACGAAGAGAGACGTCTATTCTATGTTGGCATGACACGTGCAAAAGAAAAGTTAACTATAAGCGGTGCAATTGAAAGAAAAAAATTTGGTGAAAGTTATCCGACTACTCCGTCGCGATTTTTAGAGGAGATCGATTCGGAATATTTGGAATCATATTATCTTGATAAAGGAGAAAACGAGAGTTCGACCGGTTCTCTCTTAGAGGAATTGGAAAAACTCAAGTTCGCATAAAAGAATGCAAAAAAA
>JBCCIA010000479.1:0-4542 GCA_039028475.1 Spirochaetota bacterium
ACAGGAATCAAACAAGAGTTTTTTTTCAGACAAAAAAACGACAAAGAAAGGTGTAATTTGTAAATAACTGTCATATACAGGAAAAAAAATGGTCTGCTTACAATAACGAGAGTATTTACGAGCACCTTGTTTACTTTTACAAGAACACATATGAACCTCTGCTTTTTTAGCAGAGTGGCAATCTGGAAAATTGTCAGTGAGTATGCCCCGTTTGATGCGCTTTACCGGGGGAGTTGCTTTCGTGTGTATTTCTTGGTGAGAGGCATGGTTACACCTACAAATCATACTTTTCCCAAGCGAACCGGCTAATTGCAAATCTTGGGCAAAAATTGCTTGGAATACTAGAACCAATGATAAAAGCACAAGTAGGAAAACTTGTAAACATTGATACAGTATACTCCGCGCCATACTAAGCCAATAAAAAAAATAGTTTTGATTGTTCAAGCAATTAATTTCTCAAACATTGTTCCCCTTGAGAATTTCCAGTTGTCTTAGCAACAAAAATCAGTCTATTCCAGTTATAATACAAATACAACCGGTTTTGATTTTTCTATATTGCCAACAAAAATCATAGAAATATATTTTCTTGTCCATAGTTTGGTTATTTATGAACTTTCTCGTAGTAGATTCTAGCCCCATGATCAAAAGTATTATAACTAGTACTTTAACAGGTATGAATTTTAATTTCTTCTTTGCAAGCTCTAGGGGAGAATGTATGCAGGAGTGTTCTAAACGTCCCTTCCAAATCATTACCATGGCGATACATCTTGCTGATGGAGATGGTTTCGCGCTTTGCCACCAACTTCGCCATGCTTCTAAAGAAGATTCGTTCCAAAGTAGCAGTGATGCAATTATTATTTTTCTAACTGCAGATGATACGATAGAGGTAAGGGAACAAGGTTTTGCAGCAGGTGCTAGCGAATTTCTTCTTAAAAACCACATCCGCTCCCAACTAAAAGATCGGATTGAAAGACTGTTGTACCCAAAAAATATTTTTAAAGGTGCGAGACTACTCATAGTTGATGACTCTTTTATGAATCGTCTGATAATAAAACAATTGCTAAGAAAGATTGTGCCCAATATTACAGAGGCAGACAATGGCAAACAAGCCTTAGAAATATTGCAAGAAAATAAAGTTAGCTACGACATGATTCTTACAGACTTCTATATGCCAGAAGTAACTGGCCCTGAATTGTGCCAAAGGTTACGTAAGATGCATCGGTACGTCAACCTACCCATTATTATACTAACTGGTTCGAATGACCGTTCCGATGTGCTGGAAATTTTCAAATCGGGCGCCAACGACTTTCTCACAAAACCATTTATCAAAGAAGAACTCCTGGCTAGGATCGAAATCCATCTCAAGGCCTGGTTCCTACAGAAACAAGTCTAATGCCGATCATTTTACTTTTTTTCTAAAAACTCGCTATTGGATAGTGCTGGAAGTATATTATTGTGTAAATAATGGGTTGTATGAGCAACATGTAGTTCAATTCCAGCTGGTAAGGAATAGACACCCACGGCAGAAAAAAATCGCTTCTTGCGACAATCTTCTTCGGATAATTTCAACAAATAATTTTCAGCAATTTGCAGGGAGGCTTTCCATTTGCTATACAGTTGAATTAGCTTTTGGGTTTTTACACCTGTTAAGTTGAGGGTAGAAGCCTTAAATACATATATCTCTCCAAGTCCAGGAGGAATCGAAGGAGTTTGGTATAGGCGCGAAACTTTCTCTAATTCCAATGCATAATCAGGTTCTCCTAAACTCTTAAAGGGGAAAAGGGAGCTCGCCAGTATCGAAAAAGGTACGGAAAAGCGCATCATGCGATCAATCCAAACAATATGGTGTAGATGCGAATAAACTGTCCAATTATCCCCTGGGATTGTATACCCTAACTGCGGAATAGTGAATTCAGCCGTCGTGTTGATTACATATTGCGCTAATTTTATCTTTTCTTCCCACAATGATGTTAAAATATTTTTTGATATTTTTTCCATATTTGCCCCTCTAATATATAAGACCTTTTGGCACCTACTTTTAGCAAAAAATTACTGACAGGAGTCCTTGTGAAACGATTTACTACTTTTTATTTTCTTCTTTTTCTGGTAAGTTCTATTTCTGCTGGGGAAAAAATCAAAGTGAGATATAAAAAAACTGCCCCAGGAACTTTTGCTTTTTTTGCTGATAATCCTAACCCTGTTACATATTGGCTTAAATTTGAATTTACCAAATTAAAGAACTTGCGCTCCAATACAAAAACTCCTTTGCAAATCGTAATACCACCCAATAAAAAGAACGTTCGTCTACTCACTCTCAAGGCTATCAATACGAGTAAGAGTGTTTCTTTTCGCAATAGTTACTTTTTCGATATCGGTAACCCCTACTCTGCCAAACACGATGATAGCACTACTTACTTATTTCCCTTTCCACATGGTAAAAAATACATGGTTTCACAGGGCTATCATGGCCTATTCACTCACAAAGGCTGGCAAGCCTATGCTACTGACTTCCAACTGCCTACTGGCTCACTTATCACTGCTGCACGTGCAGGTAAAGTTGTGCAAGTCGTCCAGCACAATACAAGAGGTGGTAACCACGAATCCTTTGCCAAATACGCCAACCGTATTCTTATCTTACACAATGATGGTACAATTGCCAATTACTTCCACTTACAAAAAAATGGTAGTCTCGTCAAACAAGGAGATGAGGTCATAGCTGGTCAAAAAATAGGTTACAGTGGCAACACTGGTTATAGCCAAGGCCCACACTTACACTTTCACATTTCCTTGCCACAATTTTCGTCCAATCCCAAAACAGTAGCTGTTTTGTTCTTAGACCATACCAAACAAAGGGTAGAGGCAAAGACTGGCTCGTACTATTATAGCATGCACCCCGGAAAACCAGAGTTCCCTATTGATTTAGGTAAAAATATAAAAGTTACAGACTACAGCAGCTATCGCAAAGAAGTTTTTGCCAAACCAGAAAAGGTTATCATGCGCAACATTACCAAGGACAATACTATACTATTTTTCATCCGCAACCAATTTAGTAAAACTTGTAAGATAAAGGTACGTTTTACAAACTTAAAAAACACACAATTGGAAATACTCCAAAAAGGAACCTTACTCATTCCCAAGAATACGGAAGTATTCTATGGCTTAGCCAGACCAAAGGATGCTTCTAAGGCCTGGTCGCCGAATTATAGCTATTCCTATTATTTGCCTATTTCAAAATCTGGATCAGAGTCTTCTTTAGAACCTGGGGACACTTCTAAGGATGGCCCTTGAGTAGATTCATCTTCCTTTTCTTCTCCCATTGCCTTTTTACCGGTATACATCAAAACAATATCGACACGGCGGTTTTTTCGACGATTTTCGGTAGAAGTATTGGGAAATAGCGGGTGGTATTGTCCATAACCAGAAGCTGAAAATCGATCTGCTTCTAAATCATGGTTCGCAAGCATGTAACGCAGTACCGAAAGGGCTCTCTCTGTAGAAAGTTCCCAGTTGTCTTTAAAGCCAGACTTGCGTTTCAAAGGAATGTCGTCGGTATGCCCTTCGATATACACTCGGTAGCCAGGATACTTGGTGATAATATTGACAATCTTGTCTAGAGAGGGTTTGATTTGTGAGCGTAGTTTTGAAGAACCTGATTTGAAAGAGATTTTGTCTTGCAAGTTGATCACGATTCGGTCAGAGGTTTTGTGAAACTGGATATTGCCATCCTCTAGTTCTTTCTCAAAAGTATCTTCTAGCTCCTTATAACGATTAGCAATCTTCTCTTTCTGCTCTTTTCTATCGCGTATAAGCTTTAGCAACAAACTTCTCATTTTCGCGTTTTGCTTTTGTAAATTCTCGTGTTGCAAACCAACACTATCGATGGTGCGATTTAGCTTATTATTTTCCAACTGTAACTTTTGGATCGTTTCCTTATCCATAGCAGCCGTTTTTTCGTGCTGGGAAGCCATATCTTTGTTTTTTTGGATCAGAGTAGAAACTTCTTCAGAAAGTTGGTTATTTTTGTTTTCTAACTGAGCAAGTTTTTCTTCTGCCTGAGCATTTTTCTTTTTAAGCTCTTCACATTTTGCGCTGTCTTCTGCCAGACTTGCCGATAGCGCCTTTACCTTCCCCTGTAAATCACGATTTTCTTTTTGTAGGTTTTGGATTGTTCCCTGCAAACCGACTTGGTTATCATGACATTCAGCTAGCTTTTTTTCTAAGTCCGTAATTTCTTTTTCTTTGCCCGTTAGGGATTGTTTGACCGTTGCCATCGCTTTCTCATCTTCCGCGATAGTCTTTTTCAAGTTTTCGATAATCTTTTGGTTTTCTAGGCTTTTTGCGTCAGCTAAGTCGACTCTTTTTTGGATTTTATCGAGACTTTCTCTTAGAGCTTGTAGATCCAATGGTGTAGAGTTGCTTGTTGTACCAGAGCTACCGCCGTTGCATACTTGCAGTTGCTTTTGGAAAGATACAAACTCTTAAGACCGCGTATTAATTTTTTCTTAACAGGCTTTTTTGTAATATGCAAGCTATTTATATATA
>JBCCIA010000480.1:0-4510 GCA_039028475.1 Spirochaetota bacterium
GTTAATACTGATGTTCTATTATTATTAACAAAACTTGCTGTTGAAAAAGAATTCAAAACAGGAGGGAGAGTTTTAACAGGTGGGGAAAGTTATACTTTTACATCAGGAGAGATTAACTCTCAAAGAAAAATAGTAAAAGAGATTTATAAAATAACTCAACAAGAAATAAAGTCAATTCATCCGAGTCAAAAAATTACACTTTATAAAGGAGTTTACGATAATGTAGATCAAGGAAAGGTTGGTAACTTATCATCCTGGACTTCTGATTATGAAGTTGCTAAAATGTTTGCAGGTGGGGATAAAACAAAGATTTTCAAAAGAACAATTTCTACCGAACAAGTTTTTAATTTTCATAAATCTAGTATTTGGAAGAATGGAATGTTTGGAGATCAAAAAGAATATATCATTATGGAAAAATAAGATGAAAATAGAGATTTATAAGAATTTAACAGGAGAAGGCCCTCTTGAATATATAGAAAGTGTTTATTCTAATTCGCTTGAAGAAATAAAGTCAATCAAAGGAGATTATTTGCGTTTAATTGTTGAATATGGTAATGACAATGATGACATAATACTCACTCAATTAGAAAGTGAAAATATGATAGCGGATGAACCAAATTTTCATGATGATCGAATGAAAAGCTAGTTTATTAAAAATGAGTCTATATTTATTAAAGTCAGGTATATATGGTGTATGTGTTGGAGATGCTTTTGGGTTACCTATGCAATTCAAAACTCGAAAATATATGGAAGAGAACCCTATTAGCAATATGACTGATTTAAAAAGTTTAAGCATACCAAAAGGAACTTGGTCTGATGATTCGTCGTTGACTTTGTGTTTGGCAGAAAGTTTGAGTCGAGGATTTGATTTATCAGATATATCTCAAAATTTCATTAAATGGTATGAAGAAGGTTTCTTAACGCCTGATAACAAAGCCTTTGATGTCGGCAATACAACTGAAAAAGCTATGACAAAATTGAAAAATGGAATTTTACCAGAAAATTCTGGAGGTCAAAAAGTAGAAGATAATGGTAATGGTTCTTTAATGAGAATTTTACCATTAAGTTTCTATTTATCTCTTAAAGAGACTAATGAAGATGTATATTATGATCAGATTAGATTGATATCTTCGATAACCCATGCTCATGGCATTTCTATAATTGCGTGTTCCATATATATAGACTTTGCGATCCAACTAATTCATGGGAATAGCATAAAAGAAGCATACGTTGGCATTTGTAGAAAGCAAAAGAAATATTTTGAAATATCTGATACTATTGGTGTAGAGAATTATAGTAGAATTTTAAATGGAAATTTATCTGAAGAAAAACGAGCTGATATTAACTCTTCTCGCTATGTGGTAGAATCTTTGGAAGCTGCTTTATGGTGTCTTTTGACCTCTAACAATTACGAAGAAACCATTCTTAAAGCTGTCCATTTAGGGGATGATACTGATACAGTTGCAGCTATCGCTGGAGGTTTAGCAGGTCTATATTATGGTTTTGATACAATCCCTAAACAATGGTTAGAAGATTTAAGGAAGAAAGATATTATTGATAAAGTTTGTGAAAAGTTTTCAAATTATTTATATGATGAACATGATTAATCGAATGTGGTTATAAAGGTATTGTTTGAGTTAGTCTGTTCTGATAAATCTAACTATAGCGGTCAATTTCGTAATGGCAAAAAACATAGTGTCGGAACCTTTATAGATCCCAAAGGCAGCCGATACCAAGGGCAATGGAATGACAACAAAAAGCAAGGTTTTGGAATTTATAAATATCCAGATGGTGGAATTTACCAAGGAAACTGGAAAGATGACCAAAAATCGGGAGAAGGAATTTTTACTTGGAAAGATGGAACCATTTACAACGGTGCGTGGAGAAACGGAGAGCCACACGGGCAGGGCAGACTGATTCTTCCTATAAGTAAGGTTATTTTATTGGGAGAGTATAAAGATGGTGTTATATATAACGGTGAAGGAATTCACATATACGAAGATGGTAGTCGTTATATAGGAGAATGGAAAAATGGCAAAGCAGATGGAGAAGGTACTTTGTTAGATGCCTCTAATAAAATTTTACAACAAGGGAATTGGAAAGCAGGAAAGTTCATACAGTAAACCTTATAAACTCACCACAAAAAGCTACTCCCTTCTTTTCGTGATGAGGCTTTCGATACTTCGACTACTACTCTAACTGTGCACGCAAGTATTTGAGCTGTTTGTGCAATAGCTTGCGGTATTTTTTACGGCGTCTTTTGCGGTAGGTTTTGCTCCTGTTGTACAGGCGGTCGATCAATACTTCCATCCGATCAAATAGAGCTTTGTAATCTGGTTCTTCTTCTATTGGTTCCATCTGGGAACTCCTTGTTTTGTTCAAAGTTTAGAGAACACACAAGGGTACACAAAAGACTTGACTAGAGGAACTAGCGCATAAGTCTGAGAGTGCATCCTTGTGATGTGGTTTCTCAGTCCGGGAACGTTTGGCGATGTATGCCGGGCTGAGAGCTTTTCACTTGGCTCTTATTTCAAATAGATACGCTTAAAACGTACGTGGACATAGTGAATGAGTTGTAAAAATTTGTCTACTATTTTTTGACGAACCTTTTTGCTAGTATTTTGAGTTACAAGCTATTTGGTCTACTACTCCCTTTTCTCTTGGACTTTCTTTTCCAACGTTTTCTTATTTGGTTCTTCCACTTTCTTAGGTTGCACTGTAGCCTTTTCCTTTTTCACAGGATTGGAACTGGTTTCTTTTTTGGCAAGTTTTGCCTTGCTAAGTGCGGTATTTTTCCCTAAGTTTTCTAAAAAGGAGATAAAACTTGGTTCTAAGAAATTTTTCTCAAAGTCTAAGTCGAATTGCGCCTTTATCCAGTAGTTTCTGTCCAACTTTCCCGCCTTGTTGAGAAACTCGGTGAGTTTTTCTGGTTGGTTCAGTTGTGAATAGGACTTTGCGATCAAATAGCAGGAAGCTGGAATATCTTGCACTTTTTCTAGGGCTTGGATAGAGTTTTTGTAGCTTTTTAGGTAGTAGTTGACCTTGCCTTTTAGAAATAGGAAATCACGGTTTGTGCGAAAAGATGGTTCTGAAAGCTGGATGTACTTATTCGCTATTTTGTATTTTCGCCGGTTGCTATAATACTTTGCAAGTTGCAGCAGACCTTCGTTGTATTTCTTGGGAATTTCTTTTTTGATAAATTTTTCTTTTAGTCTTTGGGAAAACCTAAGTAGTAAGGGATAGCCTAAGTCTTCTTGTTCTTGTTTCAAGTAAGATAGAGATTTATACAGCAGGGCATCTTCATTTTTGGGTTTTTTTCTAAGTATGATATCGGACATGACAACCGACGATTTGAAGTTGTTGTTTTGATAGTATAGTTTAGCAAGTGCCACCCTGGGGACATGGCTTTTTTTGTAGGTATAAGCGGTTTGGTATTCCTTAATAGCAGCATCGGTCTGTTTGCGTTTTTGTTCTGCATGCCCTTTGTTTAAGTGTATGTAGTATAGTGTTGTTTTATCTGTTGTTTCGTCAGACAGTTCTTGGGCTTTGGCAAGGTGAGAAATAGCATCTTGGTAGCGCTCTAAGCGTAATTTGGTGATCCCTGCTTTGTATTGGTAGAGCTGGTTATTGGGAAATTTTTCTACTAACCATTGCATTTGTGTGTCGGCTTTGTTGTAAAACTTCTTTTGCAGGTAGAGAAGTGCGAGTTCCCACCTGATCTGTTCGTTGTTTGTTTGTTTGTGCAAAAGGCTTTCGTAATAGGGGATAGTTTTCTTTTGTATTTTCTTTTTTACAATGCTCGGTTGTTTCTTTTTCTTGTTCCTTACAATTGATTTCTTTTTGTTATGTGCTTTTCTCTTGCTATTCTTTTTAGCGACTTTTTTATATTTTTTATGCTTAGATTTCTTTTTTGCAGATTTGCTTTTCTGTTTTGCCAACGAAGGAGGAATGCGGTACGAACTTGTGCCTTTTTTTTGGTATGCTAAGGAGCGTAATTTTGCGATATTTTTAGAATAGCGAATTTTTAAGTAGCGATTGGCGTAGTGGATTAGGTAGTCCCACCTTTGTACGTATTTGTAGTACAAAACTACTTTTAGATAGCAGGTTAGCTTTTTTTTAGTAGCGAGACGCTTATCCGCTGCTATTTGGAACATTCTGGTAGAACGAGGGTAATTTTTTTTATGCTCGTATATATACCCCATGTACATATACGGTTCTCCACTAGACGGATTTCTTTTGGCGTACTGCTGGAATAGACGGATGGCTTTTGGGTAACGTCTTTGAGAATAGGCTCGTTTGGCGTCCTTTAAATTGGCGTGGATGGGGGAAACTGCACTGATTAGTGCAACAATGAGTATGTATGGAAAGAGTTTACACGTCTTTGCTTGTATCATGTTAGTATACCTTGTTTATTTTCTGAATTCGCTTTATGGGAATATATTTTTAAATGAATACGAATTTGCCTAAAACACTTCGATTTTCTACAATACAATTTTTGTCAAGTCCTATA
>JBCCIA010000481.1:0-4491 GCA_039028475.1 Spirochaetota bacterium
AAAATACTTATTAGTAAGCGTTTTGTTTATAACACTTTTTCCAGTCTCTTTGGTTTCGGACCTTAGGCAGTTCCACCAGTTCACTTTTTACCAAGGTGATATGCTGGCTCGTTTACAACCTATGCCACACAAGGTACGACGTAAGAAGCGCTACAAAAAGCAAAAGAACAAACCACAGCTGAAGCGTAAGAGTCCCTATGCAGGTGGACTTAAATGTCGGAACCCTTTTTCCCGCAAACTCCCTATCCGGCGTAATTTTTCATCGGACAGTCGTAATCCGCACCGAGGTATTTTGTTTGCATACCGCGCTGCAGGACATGTTACGTCTTCCCAGTCTGGAAAAGTCGCAGCGGTCTCTTATATGGATGGTTATGAAAATTATATTATCATCCAACACAAAAGAACGTTTAGTACCGTATATGCCAATATGGATCATATTATTGTATCGGAAGGACAAGTTGTCAAAAAAGGGGATATGTTGGGTACACTGACGAAGTTTAAAGGTCTCTACTTCCAAGTCAATATGGGAAGGATGGCGCTGAACCCTGTGAAGTTTTTATATTGAGAGAAAAGTAAATAGTTTACAAAAAAAACAATAATTATATACTTTAATGCAACCCATTAAAGAAAGAGAGTTGTAGATTGCCAGGCCCCATACTCAGAAATTATTCAGACGGTTCTATTATTTATTTCGAAAAAGAGAGAGCGGAAAATATATATGTACTCAAAAGCGGTAAAATCATCCTAACCTATACCGCTGTTGACTCTGGTATTGAGGTCAAGGAAGATGTGAGAATAGGCGAGTTCTTTGGGGTAAAATCAACGCTAGGACATTACCCTCGTGAAGAAACCGCACAAGTGGTTGGCAAAGCAACTGTTTTTGTCTTTAAATTGGCAGAATTCGAAGCACTGGTAGCTAAGAATCCGCATTTGTTGCTTAAGATGATGAAAAGTTTCTCTAGCCAATTGCGGCAGTACCATTCAAAAGTAAAAGAGCATTTGGGAGATTTTGAAGAAATTCGTTCACCGGCTTTTGAACTTGTAAACGCTGGAGAAGTTTTTTATAAAAATAATGCCAATTCACATGCAATCTACGCTTTTAAGCAATATTTATCTAAATATCCCGATGGTGCCTATGCCGCTCGGGTGAAGCAATTGTTAGAGGCAGCCGAAAAAGGAGCAACATTTCCTAGCAAGCTCCCTGAATTGGTGTTTATCAATGAAAAGCAGGGTAGCGTACCAGTAAACTCCTTGCAATCGGAAATTGACAATCTAAAAAACCAAGCCCAGAGCGGTGATGTTGTGCAAGATTTTAAAAGTCTCAAAGAACAATTGCAACAATGCAAAGAGCTATCTAAAGAGCAAGATTGGGAAAATGCCA
The DNA here is from genome assembly GCA_039028475.1 of Spirochaetota bacterium. Taxonomy (GTDB): domain Bacteria; phylum Spirochaetota; class Leptospiria; order Leptospirales; family Leptospiraceae; genus JBCCIA01. The sequence continues at coordinate 1,382 of JBCCIA010000481.1, forward strand.
TTCGTAGCTTAAAATCAATCGCTGCTACCAAGAATCCTGCTGATGAAGAAGAGCGGGCTACTGTAGAAGAGGCAAATTATTTCTTAGGCGTTTGCCAAAAAGATAGTAAGGATTTAGAACATGCGTTTGCCACCTTCTCACAGTACATTAAGTTGTACCCGTCTGGGCAGTACGTAAAAAATTCTATATTTGCCTTAGGAGAAATTTCCGAAGAGAAGGGGGATGTCGCCAAAGCTATGGCTTTGTACAACAAAGTTTCCGCCATTCCTCCCGAAAATGAAATCAACCAAAATGCCAAACAAAAAATGGCAGAGTTAAAGGGGTAATTCCATGCTACCTTTGGAAGCTATGTTTGATAAATTTGGCAAGACATTCCAGCCAGATGAACTGATCTTTTGTGAATTTGAACAGGGCAATGATTTTTACCTGATCCAAGAAGGCAAAGTGAAAATCACTAAGATCGTTGGAACCGCTATCAAAACAATAGATATTTTAGAGCCTGGTGAAATCTTTGGTGAAATGGCTATTCTAGAAGAACAGCCTCGTTCCGCTTCTGCAATCGCCATGACCGAAGTCCGAGTTTTGAACTTTAACCGAGCTAACTTTGAGCTGTTATTGACCCGCAATCCTCCCTTAGCAATGCGCGTATTGACAGTATTTACCAAGCGTTTGTATGATGCCAAGCGGCGTTTGATGATTTTGCTGTTGGATGATATCACAGGTAAGGTTTGTGATGTTTTTCTGATGCTATTTGAAAAGCAGTACGGTGCTGATTCTAGTCGGCAGGAGGTAGTTTTGAAGATTACTTCTGAGGATGTAGCGAGTTGGTGTGGCCAACCGATAGAACAAGTAGAGAAAGTCTTTTCACAGTTTAAAAAAAACCATAAGATAGAAGTATATACTGATAGAATTGTAATCAAAAATATTGTAGACATGCAAAGGATAGTCTCACAAAAAAGAAAGGCGTAATGATAAAAGCTCCTGTAGCTCAGGTGGATAGAGCATTTGTTTCCTAAACAAAGGGCCACAGGTTCGAATCCTGTCAGGGGCAAGTTTGAGAGGAAATATGAATAGAACTAGAAAGTTATGGATCGTTTTACTTGTTGCATTACTTACTCCTGCTATCTATGCGGAAGAAAGCTTTAGCTATGCCGATTTGCAACCCAGCCAAGGAGTGGAAAGAAATGTCAAAGCCTGTAAATACTATGGCCAAGAAAAGCAAGACAAACAGGCTGTAGCATCTCTAATCAACCTTTTACGTGATACTACTGATTCCAAGGTGGCCGTTGAATCAGCTATTGCTTTGGGGTACATTAAAGAAAATGGCGCTGCTACGACTGCTTTGAAAGATAAAATTGAATCTACTAAGGATAGTGATGTTGTTTATGCCAGTCTTATTGCCATTTTGAATATCACAGTACAGAACAAAACCTATGAACCCGCTGCAAAACAGGCTTTAGAATATGCCGATCAGAACCACCGAAGCGATGAGTTTGTCAGCGATATCATTGATCGCATTAAAGCCAAACTTAGAATCTTCCAATAATTGCTAGTTCGGGAGGAGTTAACACGCTATTCACGCAATATCCTCCTGTCAGAGGTCGGTAGACAGGGACAGGAGAACTTAAAACAGGCAAAAGTAGCAGTTGTGGGAACTGGTGGATTGGGCAGTCCTGTGCTACTCTACCTGGCTGCTGTAGGTGTCGGCAATCTTACAATCATTGATTCTGATACTGTCGATCTGACAAATTTACAACGACAGGTTTTATTTCGCAATGCGTCTGTCGGCAAAGCAAAAGCCGAAGAAGCGAGAAAGACCCTGTTACAACTGAATCCGCATCTAAACCTTACCGTGCAAAATACCCGTTTGCAAGCCGAAAATGCAATTGAGCTATTAAATGGAATGGATCTAGTAATCGAAGGGGCAGATAATTTTTCTACCAAGTTTCTGGTCAATGATGCATGCTATTTTTTACAGATTCCCTTTTTGACAGCCGGAATACTACAATTTTCTGGAACTTTACTGGGTGTGGTTCCGCATAATACCGCTTGCTACCGCTGTGTGTTTCACTCTCCACCACCTCCTGGCGAAATACCAAGTTGCGCAGAAGCTGGGGTGATTGGTAGTGTTGCAGGGGTTTTGGGTAGTTTGCAAGCAACGGAAGCGATACGTTATCTACTTGCTGGTAAAAATCCACAAGCAGGAGAAGAGGGAGCCTTTGGCAGTCTATTGCAGTACGAAGCGAAGAAGCTGGAATTTCGCAAAATCGCCCTCCAAAGAAATACAAAATGCCCTCTTTGTGGTTCCCATCCACAAATCACTGACCTAACGAGTTCTACAGAATTCTGTAATTTCTAATTGTTTTAGTAAACTAGTTACTATTTCATATCCGTCTGATATTAAAATTGACATTTTCAAAATCATAAGTACTTTTTGCATATGGAAGATTTTATACAAAATACCTTTGAAGAGATCAAACTGACAGAAGCAGACCTACCGCATGTAATCCTTATATTGGAAGGACAGGGGAAAACAAACTTTAGTAAAAAGGAGGTATCCAAGTCAGAGTTTATTGTTATGCCAGACGAGCAGAAGGTTATGTTTGTCTTAAAAGAAGGCCAGACAGGACAATTGTATTCGGATTACGTCGGATACCGAGTTAGCATTATCAAAAATGAAAATACCAGTAAGCAAGGTGATCTGGAAGCGAAGAAAGAAAAGGAAATTAGAAACCTTTCTGAAATGCAATTAGCTTATAAGGATAAAGAGGATAGCATTTCTAAATACTACAGAGCTGAGATCGCAGAAAAATCTGATCTTTCTTTAGAAGAGAAATTAGTAACTCTCTTGCAGCACTTATCACAGGAAAAAAAGCTTGTTCTCAATGTAGAGGCAGATAACCACGAATCTGAAAAAATAAAAAAGTTAAACTCAGACCTTGCCAAATTTAATACAGAATACAGAATCGATATAGCTTCTAACGATAAATTTGACAACCAAATCAGTAAGTTAAAGGTGGAATTTAACAATGATATTTTACAAGAAGTCAAAAAGTCATATGAAAAAGAGGCTATATTTGGTAAGAAGTTAAGTTATCTATCAGGGGTAT
>JBCCIA010000482.1:0-4487 GCA_039028475.1 Spirochaetota bacterium
CTCTTAAATAATAAAAGGCTGGGAGGCCATGGCCTTCGTTCAGATGGTATATGTCTGCCCCTCCAAAGAAATATGACAGTAAAAACCATATTGTTTGGATTTTTTCCCATATTGTTCTAACATCTCTTCACTGAGAGTTTTCTTGTATTCACGAATGCCAATCTTGTATTCCTCTTGGTTTTTGATATCATAACCTTTCTCTTCAAAAAAAACCCTTTTCTGGTTCGCTTTACAAGCATTGATGGCAAGTTCTTTTAAGATCGTATAGAGAATGGGTAAAAAACGTGATTGTTGGTATTGCTCCAATATAGCCATAGCTTTTTCTTGGATAGTTCTTTCAATTTGCTGTGACATTTTGAAAAATTTCACAAGTAAAAAACCTTGTTGTTCTTGTAAAACTTGAATCTCAAAATTGTCTATCTGATTATCTTCATCCATATACTTTTACTCTGCCAGCATACTTACCTTTGCTAGAAAAGAATTATGTCGGCAAACTCTAGAACAACGTTGACAGTATACTCTACCCGTACTTTTTGGCAAGCGTAACAATCCTGGGAAAAAATTTTTATGCAAGAAATTCTACTTGTTAAAAATAGGATTGCAGAAAACTCTAAGGGAAAAAGGCACTTTTTATGAATGTAGATTGGGAAAGAATTCAGTCTTTTGCCAGTGAAGATGATCCAGAAGATATGGAATGGCTGCTGGGTATGTTGCAAACTTTGATCGAAAATACGGAAGAACGCCTCTCTGAACTAGATAGCTATACCAAAGGCAATGAAGTAGAAAAGGTCCGCGCCCACTTGCACCAATTGAAAGGAGTAGCGGCAAACTTTGGACTTACAAATTTTCACAAGACATGTTTAGAAGCAGAGACTATGATCAAAGAAGAACAGGTAACACAAGCCTTAACAGAATGCTCCAAGCTCCCTGGGATATGGCAGGATACCCGTAAAGAGCTCGAAGATAAATATTTCAAAAATTAATCGGAAAGAAGTGCAATAGCATTTTTACTGCCATCATAAATACCATCTTGTAAATTTCTGAGAATGCAATCATTCATTCTCAGAATGATGTCTTTTGATTCAGTAAGAACCCTTGCCATCTCTACAGCGTGCTCGACTTCGCGACACTCGATTGTCCCTTCTCCCAATTCCATAGAACGAAATGCTGAGGCCTCTTCATGGTCCCCTACCCTACGTATAAACAACTTTGGCACAGGAAAGAAAGCCAACTCAGAAGGTTTGGTCATTAAAATGTCACTGGCTCGGATCAAAATATCGCTCGCTGAAAATGCATCGTAGTAATCTGTAAAGAAAAACAAGGTTACAGGCATCTCTGGATTCGAGGAATCTAAGGGGTATTTAGCCACGAAAGCTTCTAATTCGCTTCGGCTACGAACGGTTTGGTAAGAGATACTATTCTCTCGTAAACACTCCTGCATAGCCTCAAATACGTCTTGGTGATCCCCTACATTCAATAAGAGGAAGAACTCTTGCTGGATCAACTTATCTTTGACTTGTTCAATAAATGCTTTTACATACTTTCCTTGGGCACCAGCTCCACCGATAGGCAGAAAAATTCGCGCAGGAGTCCGGTCATCAATTCTTTTGATTCTAGCTTCTGTATCTGCCTGCAAATTTACCATAATATCACGTGAAATCCAATGACCAGCGACCATAAGTTCACTCTCAGGAACCCCCATTTCTAGAAATTTCATATAAGAGGCAGGGCTTTGAACCAAATTTAAGGCTCCTGGAACGATAATATAGTACTGTGGATAATTGTCGGGAACCAGGTGGATGACTTTTTTTTGTCCACGAGCAACAGCAATTTGACCATTAATCGGATAAGTAGACAGATAGGGTAGTTCTCTAGGGATAGAATCCATCAAACCAACATATTCCTCTGCCAATAGCAAAGACAGCAAGAGAGAACTAATATTGCCTTGCGCTGTTAACTGCCCCCAAAACCATTCAACAGGCCCCCCCATTTCTGAAGATAAACGACTCCAGTAGCTATACAAACCATCAATTTCACGTATAGCAGTGGATTCACTCGATTCAATGGCAAGAATATCATGTAGGTATGTTTCTTTGCCAGCAGCTAATGACCAAGAATATAGGGAATATGCCATACGATGGTGCCCATATCCCATACGGACTGTACCAACTACCACACCATCACTTGCAAGGGGAGTGTCTGCGGTACCATTTTGTAAAACTTTCAAACCAGGAACAACTGCAAGTTCTTTGGTAGCAAGAGGGGTGCGATTTTCCTTAGAAATACCATACTTCAAGTCTAGGAAAGACTTAATACTCTGCAAATAGCCCCAATTTAAAAAATTAATCTTCTGTCCGTATAATTCTTTTTTTTCCATAGTATAAAATTACCTATTGAAAGAAAAAATATAGAATTTGATATGTAAACAGAATTCCCAAGTATTAGGAAAAAAAATTGTACCTCCTTATTACCTTAACGCTTTTATCTTTTATATACTACTTTACTCTGGGCTGGGCTTTGCTTGTTCTGTCTTTGGCAATTCTCATAAGTACAAACATTCTCTGGCAGATCTACAGACACCCGGGAGGGTGGAAAGGGGTTTACTATAAATTCTATTCCTACCGCTATTGGGAGTTTTGGCCTGCAAACCTATTCTATATACCTGTTGTATTCTACTATATCTACTACCTCTTCTATTACCGACTCGCTCCGAATGCCATTAGCCTTGTGAGCCCCTGCTTTCCCTATGGTGGTATGAGCTTTGATTCCAAATACAAGATGTTAGATATTTTTACCGGACATGAAGAATTTTTAGCCAGAACGATCTATATCGGTCCCGACTTATTAGGAAGAGCTGACGCCATTTTAGGCTATGCGCAACAACAAGGTTTTCATTTTCCTTTTGTTGCCAAGCCTGATAAGGGACACCGTGGCAATGGCTTCAAAGTCATTCGCAACCAGGAACAATTCATTTCCTATGTAAAACGTAGTCAGCAGGCTTTTTTGATCCAAGAGTACATCGATTATCCTCTCGAATACGGTGTTTTTTGGGTAAAAGTTCCAGGAGAAGTTGGCTCGTTAATTTCTATCACACGTAAAAAATTAGCCTTCTTAACAGGAGATGGCAAAAGCTCTTTACGAGAGTTGATTTGGCAAGACCCAAGAGCACGCCTACTGAGCCAAGTTTATTTAGAACGTAATAAAAGCTCTTTAGATACTGTACTCGCTGAGAAAGAAACATTTTATTTGGGTAGAGCGGGTAACCATTGCCAAGGAGCCATTTTTGAAGATGGCGAGGGTGATTTGCAACAGAAAAGCTATGAAAAACTCTTTCAAATTTGTAATGCAGTAGAGGGCTTCGATTTTGGCAGAATGGATATCAAATTTGCATCACCTGAATCTTTATCCAATGGCAAAGGATTTAAGATCATAGAAGTCAATGGCTCAGAAGCAGAGTTCACACACATTTATGATAAGAAATACTCAATCCCTTACGCCTATGGAGAGCTAAAACGACAGTGGAAGTTGGTTTTTCAAATCGCCCGCAAAAATAAAGAAATGGGCATGAAACCTATTCCACACCACAAACTTGCAAGTCTTTACTGGAGCTTCTTCCGCAAGGAAGGAGAGAAAATTCTCTCCGATTGATACATACAGCAGCTAGTTAGTTGGAATAACGGGATATCTCTAAGACTTGAAATGTAGTATGACTATTGTCAAAATCTAATTTAGCTTCATCCCCTACTTTCTTACCTAGTAAAGACATTCCTAAAGGAGATTGGTAAGAAATGATACCTTTGGTAGTATCAGCATCCCAAGGTCCCAAAATAGAATAACTAATTTCTTCTTGGGAAGAGACATTTTGCAATTTGACCTTGCAACCAATAGTAATGCGATCTGTTTTGACATTTGGTAAGTCAATGATTGTCGCATTTTTAATATCTGCTTCTAACTTCTTAATCGCAGCTTGCAGTTGTACCTGCTTCTCCATTGCAGCCTTGTACTCTGCATTTTCTCTAAGGTCACCTTTTTCTTGCGCCTCCCCAATATCACGTGAGTTCGCTGGCATTTCTACATTTACCAGATGATCAAACTCTTCCTTACGCTTATTGTAAGATACCTTGGTAACCATCACACCGGAAGAAGGTAGGAGAGAAGATACATCCTCTTCGTCAGTTTCTTCGACATTTATATTGTCTTCCCAATTGAAATCAGGACGCAGCTCCGTGATTAAGTTGTACAATTTGTCTTTTTCTGTATCTGTAATATAGGGAACTTCCTTGAAAAGGGCATAGATCTTACGCAAGTTTCCATACTCTGCCTCTTCAATAATACGCTTTATAACAACGTTCTTACTACCAAACAAAATATCTAAAGCACTATTTTTCATTTTTGTGCCTTTTTCTTCGACCTTTACCAAAGGCTTGAGGAAACGGAAAAGCTGAAGGGCTAAGACTTGGTGAGAAACATGCAGCCATTCATAGTCC
>JBCCIA010000483.1:0-4473 GCA_039028475.1 Spirochaetota bacterium
ATAATAGCCTCCTTTGGCTTCTAAAAGCTCAATCTTGTCTCCTTTGATTTGAATAGGTTTTACCTTTACTCTTCCACCATTATATTTATAATAAAATAGGAAGGGTTCATTTTTAACTTTTAAAACTCTAGTAGTACTCCAACCTTTTGACCACTTTTTCTTATAAAGCCTATTTCCAAAATGGAATAAGTTCTCTAAAGAAACCAATTTCCACTTTTGCGCTAGGCTATTATTTTTTCTGGCTACGATTACATTCGAACTTATTGCCCCACTTTTACTACTCTTTCGTAACCTATCTCTGAGCTTTTTGAGTTTTTTAAACTTTGAAAGTTTACTTGATAACTTTCCTCCACTTCCTAGTGAACTTGCAGTAAGAAATTTCTGTGTTCCTACATTTTGGATATAGATAAAGCCGTTACCAGCATCTAAGCGTTTCCATGCCTGATTGTTAGAGATAATCCTATCAAAAATTTGTACATTGCCTCCTTTATCGGAAACACCGAGGTAATTGCGGCCTTTGGTGCGGATATACAGTTTTCCTCCGCTTCCAGATTCAAAAAAGAATTTTTGGCTGTTTAACCTTGCTGCATTACCCAATTCGATGTTGGTTCCCGCTGCTTCTTTTCCGCCTTTTAAGGTGAGAGCCATATTCCCTTTTAAAGCAGATAACGCGAAGAGATCGGATCCCGATTCGATATAATCTGGTAATGGGAAACCTTTGATATACTCTTTGAAGGCAAGTTCTAGCTCTCTTTGTCGGCTAGGAGAGTCTGCTAATTTCCAAATAGGCTTAAGGCTACCTTTTTCAAAGTCGCAAAGGACAGGGTTAGATTCAATTCCGGATGCCCATTTGTCATAGGTTGCTTTATCTCGGATATCGTTTGCATATTGATAATTTCCACCATTTACTGTGAGAATTGTATTGGTATTCTCCAAAATAGACTTTTGAGAAGTATTGTATTGGGTAGAAGCGGAGCCACTTACGTTTGCATACGAGGCTTCTACAGCTACTTTAATCTCTGAATCAGAGTATTTGCTACTTGATTTGGTAACAGTAGTGTAATCTGCACGGGCTCCAATAAAAGCGTTAGTAATATAATGTGTTCCATAAGTCTCGAAGAGTTCAATTGGATCTAGATTATTAATGTCTTGTTTTGCTTGTGAATCTAAGTATTGTTTGAGATCTAAGCGTTTATCTATGCTTAGTTCCCAGACACGGTTGGCATCTAAGATACTGAAATAATGCTCCTTTTTTGTACCACCCCAAGATTTGGAATAAGCAGTGCTTACTGAGCCGCTGAAAACTAAGCCGTTATAGCTGAGTTCAGCCTCAGCAGCAAAGGATTTGGCGTATTCACGCTGTGAACTTCCTGAAATCTCTTTCCTATGTTTTTTCCCGATATAAGTGGCAAAGATTTCTTTTGGAGCGACAACACTTCTGCCAGCAACTTTTTTGTTATCAGCACTCCATTTGAATAGGGGATATGTGACACTTGATTGTTCTGCGTACTTGCCAAAGATATTGTAACCGTAGCCAATCACGTCTAAGCCAGGAACAGGAGTTTCAGCATGTATGCTAGAAAAGGTCATTAAGCAGATTGCGAATAACCTTAAAAGACGAAGGTTGTATAAATAAGAAATTACTTTCATTCGTATTCACCTTTATAGTTGATAAGCACACATTGGAAAGTAACTCTTTTTTTTGAAGATAAAAATTATCTTAATCCTAGTATGAACTACTAGGATTGGCCCCTCCCAGACAACAAAATTTTAACAATTATATCCTATAGTTTGAGTAAAAAGTAGACCAGTTTTTCTTTTTTCTTATGAAAAAGTCCTGGAACTCAGATGTATGCCTTTTGAGATGACTTAATTTACCACAATGAATAAAATACTGATCACTGGATGTGCTGACTTTATAGGTATGCATAGTGCTCATAGACTCTTGCAAGATGGATATCAAATTTATGGAGTAGATAGTTTAACAGAATACTATGACTTGAACTTGAATAAGATTTCATAATAACCAACTAGGGTTCGACAATATTATTGATTTGGCTCAACGGCAAAATGTGGAGCATTTCGTATATGCGTCAAGCTCTAGTGTTTATATAGCAAACAACGAATTGTCATTTCATGAAGATCAATCTATCCAAAAACCGATTATTCTTTATGCAGCGACAAAAGTTTCTAATGAAATGGTTGCTTATTCTTATAGTCATATATACCGGTTATATACAACTGGAACCAATCCAAGCTGGAGATATGGTCGAAACGTATGCAGATATACATAAAATTAAAAAAGATTACTAGTAGAACCCACAAGTTTCTTTGGAAGATGGATTAGCAAAGTTTGTTGATTGGTATATTTCGTATTATAAAATGTATATTTGAGTGTGCATATGATCAAAAAAGTTATTTTCATCTGTGGTGCAGGTCACTCTGGCTCGACATTGCTTGGTTTGCTTTTAGGAAGTCACCCCAGCAGTTTTTATATGGGAGAGGCAAAGAAAACGCTTTTTCTGTACGATGAAAGAAAGCCAGAGAAAAAGAGGTATTGTAAAATTTGTGGACCTGATTGCAAAATATGGTACCCATTTTATTTGGCAAAAAAAGAGGGAACTAGTCTTTACTCTACTTTGGAAGGTATTATTGGGTCGCACAATGTGATAGACTCTTCAAAAGATATTCGTTGGATCGAGAGGAGTATTCTTTCGATCCAAGAGGAGCAGAGGCAGGCAGTTCTTATTTATCTTAAGAGAGATGGTCGAGCTGTTGTAAATTCTAGGTTGCGAAAATATCCTAATATACCTGCAGAAGAACATATCCAAAAGTGGAAGCAGCAGATTGAAAAGAGCAATAGTCTTTATGAAAGTTTTTCTGGAAATAAATTTACAGTGTTATACCACCAATTGACAAAAGAGCCAGAAAAAACGCTACAAAGTATTTGTGAGAGAGTATCTATTTCTTACGAAGAAGAGATGATGCAGTTCTACAAAAAAAAGCACCATCCTCTCGGCGGAAACGATGGAACCCAGTCACTTCTCAATCAGATCCGTGAAAAGATGAATCCCGAGAATATTCTTTTAGAATCAAAAAGAGCCTACTTTACCAACCACCCACAAGCTATACAACACGATAGCCGTTGGCGAGAGCAGTTCTCTGTGGAGAATGAAGAACTATTTTATAAAATGACCGCTACTATGAACGAAAGTTTTCAAGAATGCTGACATGAAAAAAGTGGACTTAGTATTTCGTACTATTGGAGAGCGTACCAAAGACGTATCGTTGCAGTTGGCGATAGATGCAATTTCTCCTGAGCGTGTACATATCCAAGAGAATGTCAAACCATTTTCACTAGCCGTAGAAAAGTCATTAGAAATTGAGTATAAATCTGATTTTGTTGTGTTCATGGACGCTGATTGTTTGGTACTGGAACGCATTCGGCCTTTTATCGAGCAGAATGATTACCCTTTCGTAGATTGCTTTGTTTTAGACAAATTTCGTGGACATATCCATTGCGGTGTACATATCACACGGGTGGATGTTGTGAACGCAATGAAAGAAGCTGTTATATCTAAATACGATATGCGGTATATGTTACGCCCTGAATCTAGAACTCGTCAGCTTGCTTTAAGAAAATTAAAGCTAAAGAAACATTTTGTATCTTTTTGTATTTTACATGATCATGGACAGTACTATAGAGATATATTTTCTAAGTATGCTTTACGAGAGTTAAGAAGTCGTAAGCCACATACACAGACTAAGTTATTAGGCTGGGAAAAAGAGTGGCGAGCTAAAGTAGATGATTTGGACTTTCGAGTAGCTCTTTGTGCGATTGAATATGCACGTAAGAATATAGCAAGTGATTGGCAATTCATTTCTACTACAGATTTTATCAACTCATTATCCGAAATTGGAAAAAAAGAGTGTACTACCTTGGGAATTTCAGAAAAGACTGAATTTTCTAAGTATGATTTAGATTCTTTGAAGGAGTTGGGAGGTGTAAAAATGACCCAAGAAGTCGTCCAACAAAAGATCCATAAAAATAAGACTTTATCCGGGAATTGTAAAATTTTCGGTATTGGTTTGAGCCGTACAGGAACAAAAAGTTTGACAAAGGCTTTACGAGCGATGGGATATGAAATCACTCATTATCCAAAAGACAGAGTTACTTATGAAGAGTTGGTACATGGTTTTGATGAGTTGACAATTTTAAAATCTCATGAAGGAATTACAGATATCACAACGGCCGCTATTTATCCTCAGTTAGACCAAATTTATCCTAATTCAAAATTTATTCTGACAATTCGCCCTAAGGAAGAATGGCTAGATGCAATGCAGCGACACTGGAAAGGTAAGCAAATTTTTCCTGAAAAAGGTTTCGATTATCTTCTCGAGTTAAGACGATTTTTGAGAGCCAGTGTTTATGGTTGCTATACTTATAATCGTAAACGACTTTCTTATGTCTAT
>JBCCIA010000484.1:0-4473 GCA_039028475.1 Spirochaetota bacterium
TTCATAGGGGTACATGTTTTTTAGTTTCTGCTTTTCTTGTATCATTTTACTTCCTTGTTTTTATATAACAATTGTTATATAAAAACAAGGAAGTAAAATGATACAAGAAAAGCAGAAACTAAAAAACATGTACCCCTATGAAGCCAAGGAATGGGATACATTATTTGAACATGAATATGTGGAAACAAACGGCATCAACCTGCACATTGTGCGTAAAGGCAAGGGGCCGCTCATCCTATTTGTACATGGTTTCCCGGAATTTTGGTACTGTTACCGCTACCAACTCATCGATTTTTCACAGAATTTTACCGCAGTCGCCATAGACAATAGAGGCTACAACCAAAGCGACAAACCAACTAACAAAGCAGACTATAAGTTAGAAGAACTTGTAAAAGACCTACGTGGAGTCATCAAGCATCTTGGATACGATTCATGCATTTTGGTAGCCCACGACTGGGGTGGCATCATCGCTTGGCAATTTGCCTATGACTACCCTGAAATGCTAGACAATCTAATCATACTGAATTGCCCACACCCCATAAAATATATACAAAATCTAACATCACCAGAACAAATGCTTAAGAGTTGGTATGTGCTATTCTTCCAACTTCCAGCTGTACCGGAATGGCTGATTAGCCAACAAAACTATTATTTACTGGAACAGATCTTTCTACTCATGACAAAGGATAAGTCTATTTTTCCCAAGCCAGAGTTAGAGTATTATAAGCAAATGGTTTCACAAGGGAATACCTTAACCTCGATGATTAACTATTATCGCAATATACCAGATCTCTTATTCAATTTCCAAAACTCCAACATGAACGGAAAACTAAAGGTTCCTGTACTGATTATCTGGGGAGAAGAGGATTTGGCCCTTAGCAAGGCACTCACCTATAATATGGATGAATACTTAACAAACTTCCGAGTAAAGTACATTCCTAATTGCTCACATTGGGTACAACAGGAACAACCTGATCTGGTAAACCAGTATATAAGAGATTTCATAACAAAAGATTAAATTTTTACAAGGAAAAGAAAATGTCAAAAGAAGTTTATAGCCATTTAGATTTAGAAAAGTTTAAAAGCGTACAACGCCTAGCTTACGAAGCAGTAGTAGAGGTAAGAAAGCAATTGGTCGAAGGTATGACAGAAAAAGAAGCTGCTAGTCTGATCAATGAATATGTCAAAAAAAATGGAGCCGGTGGCTTTTTCCACTACGGCTTCGCATGGTTTGGCGATAGGACATCCTTTACAGGATTCCAAAGACCCACTCTACTCCCTTCTGATTTACTGGAAAAGATGATGCCCCCTCATCTTGGAATAGAATTCATGCCCAGCAATCGAAAGTTGGAAAAAGGCATGCCTGTAATCCTTGACGTAGCTCCTATCATTGATGGCTACTCAGCTGACATTGGTTACTCTTTCGCCTTTGGCGATAACCCTGAAGTCGACAAGGCGATTATGGATTTAGAAATCTTTCGTATAGAAATTCTGGAAATGGTACTAGCAGAAAAAACGTTGGGAGAAATTTATAGAAGAACAGATGCGATTCTGGAAGAAATGGGATATAGAAATTGCCACACTATCTACCCTTCTGGTTTGTTAGGACACAAGGTTGGCAAGATTCCTTTTACCTGGCTACCTCCCTTCAAAGTTTTAGGTTTCCAAATTCAAACTTTTGTTTACCTATTTACGCAAATGGCTGAACAAACTTTGAACGGTAGTTTGACGAAATCTCCTCTCTGGAATGAGGAAATGGAAACTACTCCAGAAGTGGGTCTATGGGCGATAGAACCTCACATCGGCAAAGGCGACATTGGTGTCAAATGGGAAGAAATTTTAGTAGTAACCGATGCTACTGCATACTGGTTAGACGATGACTTACCACACGTTAATTTTTGGAAAGAGCATAAGAAGGAATTAGCACATGCTTAAAAAAATTACAGCGAGAAAGCCGGATTCTATATTTCCGGCGATACCTCTTGAGCAAACAGTCATATAGGAGTAAAGCACATGTCTAAAAAGATTAAAGTAAGAAACCCAGGTTTTACATTTCCTGATACAATATCTAAATATTGGCTGGATGGAAGTATTTTTAAGACAAGTCTGTTAAATAGCTTCACACTTGAGTTTCCGTCAGCAGAAAAACTATTTGGTCGCTCTGCTAAAAAACATCTTCCCGGGAAAGACAAACCAGAACTACGCCAAGCTGCTCTAGCATTTATTGGACAAGAAACACAGCACTCCAAACAACATCTGCAATTCTGGAAGAACCTGCAAAACCAAGGATATGATCTAAAACCCTTTGCTAACTTTTTAGACCATACTATAGAGTTTTTTGAAAGCAGACTCACGGATGGGCAAGTATTGGCAACCATCACTGGTTTTGAGCATTATACCGCTTTGCTTGCCGAACTTGCTATAAAAAATGACCTGCTAGCTGGTGCTGAACCAAGTATGAAAGAACTCTTTGAGTGGCATATTATGGAAGAATTAGAACATAAGGCTGTTGCTTTTGATTTACTACAAGAAAATTACCCCGACTATACTTTGCGTATTGGTGGTATGCTCTTTGCGACTGCTCTTTTAGTTTCTTTTACTAGTGTGGGTACACTCTCCTTAATCATCCAAGACAAAAAACTATTTGATCTCTCGGTATGGAAGCACGCTTTTGATTATCTTTTCTTTAAAGACAAACTATTCTTTGAGGCATTTGAAATGTTCCTAGAGTATTTTGACAAGAACTTCCACCCAAATAATAGAGATGATTCTCATTTATTAGAAAAAATTGCTTATCGTAAAAAAGAAATAGCCTAAGGGGGTTATAGAAATGGCTAAGAAAATTACAGTTAGAAAACCAGGATTCACTTTTCCGCATGGAATTGAAAAATATTGGGTAGATGGCAATGCCTTTAAGTCATGCTTTGGTAATGCCTTTACACTGCTTTTTCCAGCAGCAGAAAAGTATTTTGTTAGAACCAGCAAGAAGTTTCTCCCCGGTCAGGAGAAACCAGAATTGCGCAAGGCAGCTCTGGCTTTTATCGGCCAAGAAACACAGCATGCGAACCAACACCAAAAATATTGGGAAAACATGCAGGAACAGGGATATTCCATCGAACCAATTACTAATTTACTAGATAACGTCCTTGGTCTAGCGGAAACTTACCTTTCCGATGAAGAGCAACTAGCACTTGTCGCTGGCTTAGAGCATTACACTGCCTTAATGGCAGAAATCCTCTTAAAAAATGATGCTTTAGCAACAGCAGAGCCAAAAGTCAGAGATCTATTTGAATGGCATTGTGTAGAAGAACTGGAACACAAAGCTGTAGCCTATGACCTCTTACAAAACACCAATCATAATTATTTTCTCAGAACTTATATTATGATCTATGCTACAATTTTATTTGTATTCTTGTCTACTTCTGCGATTCTCATACTCGCGGCACAAGACAATCTCCTTTTCAAATTTTCTTTTTGGAAGGAAGCTGTCAATGTGCTATTTCTCAAAGAGAAACTTTTTCCACAGAGCCTTGAAATATTCCTAGAGTATTTTGATCCAACGTTTCATCCTAACAATAGAAACCACGATCATTTATTAGATAAATTTAAGTTTTTACGTAGAGGCATAGCTTAATTATTGCTTATACACTAAAGGAGAACAACAGGTTTTATGGATAAATTTAAAAATAAAACAGCAATCGTTACGGGAGGCGGCTCAGGTATTGGCAAAGCCATTGCATCTGAATTGGTAAAACGAGGTGCAACAGTGGTTATTACAGATATCAACGAAGAGAGAATTACGGAGGTTGTATCGGAATTGAAACAAAAGAACGAACAATGTTCCGGTTTTAAAGTCGACCATACCAGCCTTGAACAAGTTAAAAACTTCCACCAAGAATTCCTATCTCAGTACAAATCTGTCGATATTATGTGCTTAAACGCTGGGATTGGCCTTGGAGACCGTATTGAAGATATGAATATGGAAAAATGGGAGAAGGTTATGGGTATTAACTTCTGGGGTGTGGTGTACATGGTACAGCTTTTTATCGCTGGCATGATCCAAAAGAAAAATGGTAGTATCCTCATTACTTCTAGTATTGCAGGTTTGGTGGGTCTACCTGGAATGTCGGCTTACTGTGCGAGTAAATTTGCTGTTCTTGGATTCGCAGAATCTTTGCGTGCAGAATTAAAATCACATAATATTGGTGTAACGGCTTTATGCCCAGGTGTTATCAATACCAATATCATCAAAGACGGCGATATCAATACTGGCTCCGAAAATGTCAGCAAATCCATGGTAGATGAGTTTTACCAAAAAGTGGGAGCTGAACCCGAACAAGTCGCTTCTGATGCTATCAGAGCTTTGGAAAAAGATGTCGGTATCATGGCGACACCATGGAATACATACTTCCCGTGGACAATCAAGAGAATATCTGAAGATATCTATACCTCATTGATAAACCTGGTTTGGAA
>JBCCIA010000485.1:0-4454 GCA_039028475.1 Spirochaetota bacterium
AATCTGCACAGACAATTTATTTGGTGCCAAATACTTTTGCAACTGCTCTAACTTTTCTAGTACTGGTTTGAGTTCTCCTCCGCCTGTTAAATCCTGGTACGCTTTTTCTTGCAAGGAAGGTAAATTGACAATTATAGCTATCTTTTCTAATTTTTCTTTGTTTAGACCTTGCAGGTAAGTAAGAAAATGTTCGATATCGGTGTAAAGAGCTGTTTCTATAATGACCTCTTGTAGATAGGAGTGTCCTAACACTTCATCCACCAACTTCTCTAAGTGTAGGTGGAGAAAGGGTTCCCCCATGCCACCAAAACAAACTGTAAGTTCACCAGGTAGATTCTCTTGTAAGTCTGTTATCATATCGTGCAACATTTCATGTGTCATAAATGCACCATCTTGGGAGTTTTCCCCATATTGTCTTGGACAGTACGTACATGCATAGTTGCAACCCCGAAACACTTCCAATTCCAAATAGGAAGGAACATTGCGGAAAAAGCGAGGATTCTTTTGCAAATAATCTTCTAATTCCGCATAGACAATATTCGCAGCTAGCATATTTTCTGTTACAGCAATAGAGCGTAGATTCGAAAGATCGAATTGCAAACGCATTTGTCTAAGATCGGGAGCTTGGTAAAAAATTTCTGTATCGTACTCATTGATATTCTTCAATAGATAAGCGTGTGAATCTACTGCTGTTTTAGGCAAACTGAGGACAAATTCGCGAGAAAGGTAAAGAGGAACGGTACCTACTGGCAAATTTTCGCTGTAGGAATATTGCGAAAGGTACTTGCTATGCCTGTTTTGCAACTGTATAGAAAGATTGGTATCCAGAAAGGGAAAAACTCCTTTGCAATAGGCAAAAAAAACTTCATCGATATCCTCATCTTGCATCTGCGATTGCGGCAATTCAGTGGTGACTAGTTGTAAAAAAGACAATTCTTCTGTTGCAGATAAAACATAAGAATGAGGGAATAGCTGCTGCAATCTATTTTCTGAGTTCAGATATATCGGAATTGTAGGAAAGATTTGATCTAGTTTTTTTGCAAATTCCTGCAATAGGTTTTCAGAAACCTTTTCTGTCTCTAGTAGATCTTTTTGTACGTCGGTTAAATAAATTGCTACACCAGTTGCTTTCATTTCATTTATCTTCATCGGTATCCTTAAATTTGAAATCCTCATCGGGAACTTGTAATTTATTTTCGGCTAAGTATTCTTTATCAAAAATAGTAATAGGGATTTCTTTCTTACGTTGTTCAATCCAGGCAGCAAAACTAGAGTCTTCCTTTTGCCTGTACAAAAGATTTTGGATTCCACGCCGCACGCTACTCAATGGCGTTGGCCTTCTCCCCTCCAATTTGATAATACAGTATCTTTTGGTTTCATCTCGGAACACGCGAGATATACTACCAATACCAATAGATGCGGCCAGGGAAGCGATAATCCTGCTTTTGTTGAATAGTTCAAAAGCAGGAATCCAGCCCATACGCCCACCACGCAGATTGGAACGATTGCGGGGACCATCTGCAACAAGGTTAAAGGCTTTAGGGTCTCTACCTACGGCTCGATAAATTTCTGAAATTTCATCATATACACGTTTTTCTTCTTGGATAGAGGAATTGCGTGGGACAACTGCAATCTCTCTGTATTTTAATTCAAAACCTACTTTCTTTTTATTCTTGCGATACCAATCACGAATCTCTTTTTCAGAGGGAAGTTGGGTACTGATACGTATTTGCATCAGTTGTGATTTCTTAATCTGGTGTGGCAACTCACTCAGCCAAATATCAAATGGTAATTTGGTTTGTTGGGAGATAACAGTTTCAAATTCCTTTCTATTATCGATTCCCATAACTTTCATCCTTCTCTTCAACTCTGCTTCCAAACGAGCTTCATTGACTTGGATTGTTTCTTCTTCCGCAGTCATATCGACAATTGCATTGATGATTAGGTAATCGATTACTTTGGTTTTTAGTGACTTGCCCTTCTGGATCAGTTGATCCGGGATAAATTTTTCAATTTTATTATACTTTTCTTTGGCAATATCATAATCAATTTGTGTAATAGAGATTCTCCCTACAATGCCCAAGATCTTATTTAAAGACTCAGCCGAGCCAAGCTGTACGGCATACAGAAAAATGCAAAGTACGATACAACGATACATAGTTTCTCCTTATTTATGTTGCATGAGATCGCAAACCTGCTTTGCCTTCTCTGTCATTGAAATAAATTCTCTGTGTAGGGTAGGCAAAATCGATTGCGTCTTCTTTGGCAAAGCTATCTAGAATATCTTCCCATATTTTCTCTTCAAAAATCCTTCGCTTCCTCGGTTCGGTTAAATAGCGCAAAGAAAGGGAAACACCACTCTCTTTGACTGATGTATAGACGATAGGAGTTAGATTTGCATAAAAAATCATATACTTCTTACTAGCTTCTTTTAGCTTTTCTTGCGCTTCTTGTAGGAGATCTGTTGAATGCTTCTGGCCAATTTTCAAAACCAACTCTTTTGCCTTTCGCCAATCACTTTCAAAGGTCAGTAAAATCCCGATTTCATTCCAAAGGTATTCAAACCCACTGGTATAATTGGCAATCGTTTCTGTTAAGATCAATGTATTGGGCAAATGCAGTACACGTCCAGTACTTTGGTCTGCCTCTACCCAATTGCCTATTTCCAATAAGCTAAACTTAAATAAACGGATGTCAATTACATCCCCTCGTATAGAGCCAACCTGGATCCTATCCCCCACAAGAAAGGGACGCCGCCACAATAAGAATACCCAACCAGCCATACTTTTAATGATATCTTGCAGGGCAAAAGCGATACCCGCAGAAACCAAACCTAAAACAGTAGCTATTGAATTGAAACCATCAAACCAGACTCTGCCCAAAACGAAGACACCGATGATGTAGATGGCATAGGCCATTGTTTTTTGCCAATGGTACCGTACCTGGATATTCTCTATACCGCGCCACAAAAGGCGGTTTACAATTACGCGGAAAAAAAGTATAACGAGTATGACGACTATTGTCGTACCTACTTTTTCTTGGTGGTCTACATGCAAGCCGGTTATTTTTTCAATCCATACAAAAAGTGCATCCATAGCTTACTCCTTCGACTTTTTTCTCTGCGGATAGAGTTCTTCATTCCATGTTTCGTTTGAGCTTTCGTTGGCCTCTACTATTGTAAAGATCTTTCCAAAATGATAGTTGAGTGCAAAAGAAAACTGTGTTTCCGGCTCACGACCACCCTTCTTTGCAAAAACAGAATAATCTTTCAAGGCAAAATCGATACCCAACCTATCAGGATCTTTTGCATCTTTAGGAAAGAGAAAGCTAGCTCCAAGCCCTACACCTAAACTGCGTAAATTACGACCATCCGCATCGTAAGCTCCCCCCCATTCTAAACCTCCCCGTAAACGCAATGGCAACCAAGTAGAAAAGCAATGCTCATACCCGCCACTAAAAGATAACTCTGCCCCCAATCCTCTTTCGAAATCAGCCCGCTCTTCGATTCCGTTCAAGCCAAAACTGGTTTTTTCCCAAAAATGTCGTGCAGCTTCTAAATACAATAAGCCATCGTCTTTGTGATAGCTAGTCCCTACAAGCAAGCGCTGCGGCAAAACTTCTGTTAATATATCAGAACCACGATACCCCTCAAAACGATACTTTCCTGGGTGCATATAAGAAAAAGCAAAAATCCAAGATTTCCAAGTATAAGAAGCAGCGAGGCTGATCTGACCTGAATAAGAAGACTGCGTCCCATAACGAAACACGATACTTGGTCCTAGATCTATAGAAAATCCTAAGTCTCCCAGGCTATACACGAAAAAAGCCTTAGCGGAATGAGTTGCCATTAAATTTTGTCGTGAAAAACTACGGCTAAAATCTTTGCGTAAGCGAATTCCCCAGCCCCAGGATTGCTGCCAAGCGTTGTAATAGGCAAAATTGGGAAAAACAGCTGAAGAATCACTGCCTTGGCTAGTAAACCCTGCCCCACCACTGAGATAATCTTGCTGGTGCAATACCAGGAGAGATGGATTTTGAAAAACTGCGGCGGTACTGTCTTTTAAAGCAACCCCAAAAGAGGCAAAACCACTAGAGATTGGATTAGCGGCAATTGGCGTATAAGGAGCATACTGAGAACAAAGGGATAGTAACGGCAGAAACACCAAGAAAATCACAAATGGTACAGCAAAACTTGTGAAGCGTATTGACAAGTTATTTAATGAATTCCACTTTATGAGGAATGTGATACTGGTTCATATGTAGAACCAATTTTCTTGGCAAACCACTGCCAAGGGTAATACTATACTCTGCCTGCTTCAAATGACCAGTAGAAGTAAAAATTTCGTAATTTGTTTTTCTACCCTTATGGTAGTAGTATTTACCTACTAGCTTGGTATTTTGGTTGTAGTTCTCTTCATAGGCCTTTTTTCCCTTTATGTATAAAAAGTGGTAGC
>JBCCIA010000486.1:0-4449 GCA_039028475.1 Spirochaetota bacterium
CAAAAAATGAGTTTCTTGCCGATATGGAGAGTTGGTAGTGGAGCGAAAGGTATTTATCCAAGAAAAATTCAAAGAAGATGCAAAACGGATTCATGACTATATCAAAAAAGAGGAACTTTGATAAGAGCCTGTCCTAAAACAGTTCTATGTTCCCTTCGGCTCCGCTCTGGGAACGATCTACCGAGCGCTCTTTACTCTGAGTTGCGTATTGTGAAAAACCAAGATTTGAGTCCTGGTTTTTCTATGGTTTCGACTAGCGGCATGGTATAGTATACATAACCTAAACCACTATCACCTTTATTAGATTCACATTCGTAGTTTTGTGGGAAATAGACCTTAAATTTAGCATAACCATCTCCTAATAGTTTTAGAGTTTTGGAGTGGATCTTTTTTTCTCCCAAGGAGGATGTTTGCCGGATAGGTTTGAGTACTGATTTGAATTGCCTTTTGATAGAAATAGATTTCTTTTTTTGCTGAACCAATAGGTTTCCTAAAAGAACTCCTTCCAATTGAGACAGTTCATTGAACTTGATTTTGTAACTAACCCTACCTTTTTTTCTTTGTTTGAGAATTTGTTGCTTTTCTTCTTCGCTGCGAATCACTTCAAAATGGTAGTCGTATATTTGTATGGGTTTGCTGAATATGCTTTTGTTGATTTTCTCAATGATGTCTTTTTTCTGTGTTGGCAAAAAAGCTATTAGAGAATTCAGACTATATTTTTTGAGTGGTACAACATAGTTGATATGTACCTCTCCGGAAAAGTCTCTTTTTAAGTGTAGCTCCTCTTCGTATTCAAAACAAGAAACGAATAGTATGCATAAGAGGATACTTAGGTATTTGCCAATTTTTAAAAACATCTCTAAATAAATCACATTATTTTCATTTGCTTGGAAAACAAGAAAAAGATATTTTTAAGAGCTATGCTTGGAAATTGTGAGTGGAAAGGGATTTCCCAATGGCATTGGTTCAATGCCATCGGGAGGAATTTTTTGAGATACAGTATTATTTGGAAATTGGGTAAGCTTCGTTTCCGTGTTCGAGAACATCCAATCCAGCGATTTCTTCCTCTTCGCTGACACGGAGTCCCATTGCTTTTTTCAAGATAAAGAACACGATGAAACTGGTGAAGAATGCCCAAGCAAAAGCTACAGCTACACCAACCAATTGCACGCCAAATAGTGAGAAACCACCACCGTAGAATAGACCTTTTGCATCGCCAAAAGAAGGGCTTGCAAACAATCCAACTGCTAAGGTTCCCCATGCACCACATACACCATGCACAGAAATCGCACCTACAGGGTCGTCAACTTTCAATTTGTCAAAGAACAATACACTGAAAAGTACCAAAACACCAGCAATCAAACCGATAATTACGGCTCCACCGATGCTTACATTTGCACAACCAGCAGTGATTGCTACTAGACCAGCTAAAGCACCGTTTAAAGACATACTGATGTCAGGTTTTTTGAAGATTAGCCAAGAAGTAAGCATGGCACCAGCAAGACCTGCAGCAGCAGCGGCATTTGTAGTTACAGCGATAATAGCGAAACTTCCACCACCTACAGAAGTTGTACTTCCTGGGTTAAAACCAAACCAACCTAACCATAGGATGAAAACACCTAGAGCTGCAAAAGTCATGTTGTGTCCAAGAATTGGTTGTACTACTCCACCTGGTTGGTATTTGCCAATCCGTGGTCCAAGAACGATGGCACCAGCAAGACCAGCCCAAGCTCCTATCGAGTGAACGACAGTGGAACCTGCGAAGTCAAGAAAACCCATTTTTTCTAAGAAACCTGGCTTAGGATTGAAAAGACTTGCCCAAGAGAAACTTCCGAAAACGGGGTAAATAAAGGCAGTAATCACCAAAGAGAATACTATGTAGGATGGGAACTTCATTCTCTCCGCTACCGCTCCAGAAACGATAGTAGCAGCAGTTCCTGCGAACACCAATTGGAAGATAAAGAAAGCATACTTTCCAGCGTCTGGTTTTCCTGCTACATTAATAAGTGAATCAGCTATGGATAATTTACCAAACCCAATGCCTTCTACCATGTGTGGACCAAACATAATGGAAAATCCGATCAACCAGAAGAAAAGTGAGCCGATCATGAAGTCCGTTAGGTTTTTCATCAGGATGTTTACCGTGTTTTTTTGTCTGGTAAAACCTGCTTCCACTAACGAGAATCCTGCTTGCATAAAGAATACCAAGAAGGCAGCTAGGCATGTCCACAACCAATCGGTTTCAGAACGTAGAGTTGCTACTTTATCTTCTGCTGGTTTTGCAGGTTCTGCTGGCTTCTCTACAACCTCTGTTTTATCACCTTCCGCGGGAGCAGGTGTCTCTCCAGCCGGTTCTTCAGCAAATGTCAGCGTGGAAGTAAATACCAACGCTAAGAGTAAACTTTTTTTTAACATATTCTCTCTCCTCATCTAATTACAAACTTAGAATTTTCGAATATTCTAAATTAGCAATTATATAATCTCCTTGATTTTAATTTTTATAATGAATCCTCTTTTTCCATTTCTTTTTGATTTACATTTTCTAACTTTACTAAAACTGTTTTTAACGGATCACTGGAAGGACTACTTTTTATACCCTGTTGCAACGTTTTGATGGCTTTTGGTAGCGAGTTCTCAATCAAATAGCACTTAGCAAGCAATAGACTTGCTTTGGTAAACGATGGATCGCAGGACAATGACTTTTTCAGAGCTCGTTTTGTCTCAGGAATTTTTTCCCCTTTAAACAACGATTTGGCATATAGATAGTGAATTGTGGCTGTATCCTCACCACTTGTTTTGATATATTCGTTGATAAAGAACATACTTTCGGAAAAATTTTTTTGGTTGTAGCATAGCTTTCCTAAAAATAGCAAATTGTCCGTTAGAGAAGGGTCGATTTTGTAAGCAGATTTGGCTAAACGATATGCCTCATCATCGTTACGTTCTTTGTGGGCATTTTTTGCGGCACGTGTTAGGGTCAAAGTTTCTTGTGAACTCGGATTTCTTTGCAGCATTAGCATGCTGATATCATCGCCCTTTTCTGCATCACCTTTGAACTTGTTCCATTCGTCGAAAACTTTCTTCTTGAGTTTTTCAACAATGATTTGTTCAGAGGATTCGTTTTGCAAGGACTTTTGTCCATCTATTAAGGTTTTTATGAAATTGTCTTTTCCATACTCTTCACGTTCTAAGTTCTTTTGCTCGGTAATTCCATCTGTTAGCAATACCAGCATATCGCCGGTTTCTAACTTACCGTGTTTTTCTTCATAGTCCTTTTTAGCAACATTCAGAATTCCTAATGGTAGACCTTTGGTATCAAGAAGTTCAAAATTGGAATTGTTTTTTATATGGATGGCTTTTTGGTGGCCTCCATTGACATAGGAATAGCTGTAGTCGCTGTACAAACGAACAATAAAAGCTGTGAAGTAGGTAGATTCGGGGAGTTGTGGTTTTAAAGATTCTCCCATTTCTTCCATAATTTCGGAGAGTCCTAAACCTTGCTCTACACATCGGAAAAACTTGTAATGGATTGCCATAGTTACCAAAGCAGCGGGGATTCCATGACCCGATACGTCTACCATGATAATGGTGGCTGTGTTGCCCTTTCGAACCAGAGCATAGTAATCGCCGCTAACTTCCACCATTGGCTCGTAGTAGGTAGAGAGATAGATTCCATTCCAGGGTAGGATCGATTCTGAAACGATTTGGTTTTGTACATTGCGCCCCATTTTTAGATCCCACTCTAATTGGGAAAGGGCGGCCGCTTCTCGTGCTCTGGCCGTCATCAGGCCCTCAATCAGTCTTACTCCGGTCAAAGTCAATGCTAATTGAGAACCTAATGCCTCCAAAATTTCTAGATCGTCTTCCTTATAAAAAAAGGCGTGTTCACTTTCTACGGAGATGACTCCCAGAGTCTCCGTTTTATAAGTTATCGGTACGCACATGACGCATAAGGTAGTTTCTTCTTCATCCAGGTATTCTGATTGGTGTTCTAAGTCAGGAATGAGGAGAGACTCGCCAGTTTGGAAGGTTTTTCCCGAATAACCTTCGTCAACTTGTAAGTTACGTCTGGGTGGGCTTGTTTCTTTGGTATATTTAACCGGAACAAGCAATTCTCCGTCGTATAGGCGTAGGGTGGTATTTTCACATTCAAAGATCTCCTTGCAAATGCTAGTTACGACTTCAAATAGATCATCCTCTTTACCTGCATTTGCGAACTCTTTACTGATATGCAATAGTACATCAATTTTGTTCTGATCGGTGAGTCCGCCGACAATTTTTTTTGCACCGCGGAAAGTTACGATTTTTCTAGTTCCGTATTTTAATTCGATCATTTTATATAAGCCTTTTGTTTAAAAAAACAGTCTTTTGCTTCTTGCAAATAGCGTTTCTTTTTCCACCTATACTTTTATCCTTACTTTGCAATACTCGTACCAAGTGCTAATTTTC
>JBCCIA010000487.1:0-4447 GCA_039028475.1 Spirochaetota bacterium
AAATATAAAAATTCTGAAAAATGAAAAATCTCCGTTTTCATCGTAGTTGTAACATCTTCGATTTCCGCAAGAATTTCCTCTATACTATGGTAAGCCATGACTAAAAAAGATATTTTAGTTATCAATTGTCAAGTTATATTTGATTTTTTCTGTTTACCTCCATAGGTTCCAACACCCAATTTTATAAAAATCAACAAAAAAGTCTTGTTTTCATTCATTGCATACATTTATATAGTTGTTCCTTCCGTTTTTGAATGTTTTTTATAATGAAAGCAGCAAGAGAGAACAAATTTTTCTATATCATTCGATTTCCCATTGAGTATGCCAATACTCCAAAAAGGTTAGACGAAATCCGCGATAAGAATAACGGACTGGATATTTTATTCCACAACAGCTCTACCATTCGAATCGCAATCACTGCAACTTTGGAAGAGTATGGCCATCTTAGTGTCAAACTTCCCGGCTGGAACGAGACTTACTTTGAATCTCTCCGACTCTTAAACCCAGACATTACTTTTGAATACGCCAATACCGAGGAGATCTATATAAAAATGGGAATCTTTGCCATCATTGGTATATTTACAGCATTTGTCACTGCCTCTCTAGTAAATTGGGTACGAAAAAATAAACTGGGTAAACCCTACTCCGATCCAACTGAATACGAGTTAGATGTAGAACCTGGAAAAAAACGTCAGAAGAGGATACCTGATTTTTCTTTTATTTCATTTGCCAAAGTTCCCCAAAATGTTCAAAAAACCTGGAAACAAAGAATTCCTGTTTCCCCTAGTCTTGCCGTAGAAATTGTCTCTACCAAAAAAGGTTTGCAAAAGGATCTTAACAAAATGCAATCTGTTTGGATTCCGTCCGGTGTAGAACTGGGACTTGTTCTTTGCCCATACTCTGAAAAGATTTACATCTTCGAGCAGAACCAAAACGATTACCAAACACAAAGTATCTACCAAGATTTTAGCCACCCTTCTCTACCTGGATACAAAGAAAACTTTGGTGAGATTTTGCAAGAGTGTAGGGAATAACTTTGTAAGCATGAATGATACTTCCATAAGCTATGATTTAACATACTGGAGCATATAACAAAGACGATATGATAACCATATTTTTATAACTTACTTCTATTTTTCTCGTCGGAAAATAATTGCCACAGTAGCAATAATCGGTATGGGTTACATAAAGCTTTTTTTCTTCTTGTGAATCAATAGAATTGGCTTATCCTTATGTTCCAAAGAATGCTTAGCTAATAAAATAGTTGTATAAAAGCATCTATAACGATAGGAGTCTGTCCTTAAAACAAAACTGTAGACTTTTGCAGCTTACTTTTTAAATAAGAATAGACATGTTTTAGGACACGCTGTACTTGATTTACATACAGAAAATACAAATAAGTATTTTAAACCAACACTCTGCGTAGATAGTAATTATGGATTTTTTAAACAATAAGCAATTAACAGAGAGAAAAGTTTTTATTATTTCCTTATTGGTTATAATCTCCTATTATATATTGAATTTTTTCGTCTTCCAGAGAGTTCCCCTAGGGCATGATACTTTGCAATATATGCAATTGCAATATATATTTTACAATGAATCTGTAATTCATGGAGAAACACCCTATTGGTTGCCTTATATGACTAAGGGTACGGTAAGCAATTGGTGGTTTTTCTTACAAAATAGCCCATCAAACTATATACTGTATGCCTTTAAATTTGTATTAAAAAATATCAATTTCTACTATATCTTTTATTTAGGGATGTTACTAGACGAAATTATACTTTTAATTGGCACGATGCTTCTCAGTAGGCTTTTTTTTAGAAGTAACTTCATAAAATTATACCTGACAATCATTATTTTCGGAACAACAAATTGGTCATTTCAAATTTGGTTTAATTTTCATATATACTATCTTTTACCCTACATTTTTTATTTTCAGATTAGATTTATTAGAGAAGCCAAAATTACATATTTATTTTTACTTTTTATTTTTATGTCCCTTACTTTTTATGGCAACCTACCCTACACATTTGCAATCGTATCATTTATAGTTTTTTTATTTGGTACATTTTATGCAATTTTTTATTGGAAGTACACTAGAAAACTTTTTCTAACTCCCACCTTCTCTCTCAAAAAGTCACTTGTTTTGATTTTACTTTTTGTCGCCTCTGTTGCAAACTATCTGTTTATTTATAAATACATTATGTCATTAGGGGTAGAAAAAATTTTATTACTAAACTCAGGCCGCGATTCTACTGGCTATGTAAGCCTACATACTTTCCTAACCTATGGTGGTTCCATAGGGTATGAAAAGTTTTTGGGATTGTTTTCCGGCTATGATGTTAATATAGATAACTCTATGTACTTAGGCTACATTACATCCTTTTTCCTAATTGTAAAATTATTTTTTACAATTAGGAATATTTTTAATAAGAATTATAGAAAGGAACGCGTAACACTCTTTTTCTTAACCTTCCTTATTGTACTCATATCTCTTTCTACAGGTGGACTTATTGCATCCATAGCTTATCATACCTGGCCTACCATGAAACTTTACCGACATATTGGCCTGATAAGCTCATTCATCAAATTTGTACTAATCTTTTTTTCTGCTTTGGGAGTCCAAGAAATCATAAGATGGTATATAAAACCCGATGTGAAAAAACAAAAAATATTTTATATTGCTATAGCTTTAACATTTATCATTAAAATGGTTTCGGATTATACTATAATGACAATGCTTGTAATGGGAAAGAAATTTAACCTGCAATTGTCTTCAGGAGTAAATTATAACTTGATGAAAGCATTTTTCAATGATTATTTTTTTTTCTATATTCCGCTAACAATATCAATCATTCTTTTTTACACCATTCATAAATTATACAAGTATCGGAACGCAAATGTCGTTATGTCCTTTGTATTATTTTTGATGATCCTAGCTGATATAACTTTATTTAGAGTCAAATACGACAACGCTATTATGCCAGGTATGTCTAAACAAGTATTCGATACATTAGAATTTTTTAAATATACGTACCAAGAAAAAAGAAAGAATGATTATTTGCGAAACAATAGATTTAAAGCATTTTTACATTTGGCAAAAAAACATTCCAAAAATGTTTATTATATCCCCTATTTTTTTAAAAAGAGAGATGGAACCTTAGAGTTGAATAGTGAAACAATGAGTTCTTATGGGGCTGTCTATTGGCATTCTGAGAGTTTTTATTATCATGATGCACTCTCTACTATAAACAGAAGTGATCACTTATTGAATAATATCAATGATTATTATGACAGCAATAGAAACGATCAATCCAAACGAAATAGATCTGTCGAATCACGGATGAACTTCAGAAAAGCGTTCTTAAAAATCATAGGGAATACAGAAAATAAAATCCAATTTTTTAAAAAGATTTATTTTGTGAAGGATAAACAAAGAATACAGAGTTATTTAAAATCAGATGCTTACCAGGGAGATATAATCTTTACCAATACAAAATATAAAATCCCCACGGTAGAAGAAATACCTTTTATGAGAAAGGAAGAATTTTTACAAAGTAACGATAGAATCAATCTATCGCATAAAGTTACACACTTTAACTTTAATAAAATAGTTATAGAAGTTTACAATAACTCGGAAAATCCAGTTATAATGCATTATGCGGATGGCAACCACCCTTTCTGGAAAGTAAAAATTAATAGCAAAAATGATGTAATTATGAAAAGCAATATTGGTTTTAAAGCGGTAAATATTCCTAAAGGTAGAGTAGAGGTTGTATTTTATTACCAGCATAAATATTTAGATATAGCTAGAGAAATTTTTAAATTCTATGCATGGATAGGTATATTTATCATTATTGCCAAAGGTTACTCCATACTGAATTATAAGGAAGGTAGCAAAAATACAAGTATAAACATCTACTAACCAACTTTTGCAACCTCCAATTCTCCAACACCGCGCCGTAGAATTGGAGAATAGTCCCTTGGTTGCCTAATCCGTAAACACACTTTAATAATCTTTGCTTTTAAAATTAATTTTACATTCAGGCAATTCCTTTTTCAATTCATCAGCATAGGAGGAAAGGCTTTGATCTAAATCCAATTCTTGCAAACTTTTGAGTTTAGTAATTGACTTAGGCAAATGTGATAGTTGATTTCCGACAAGATTCAGTGATTTCAAATTCTTCAGTTTACCAATAGACTCCGGCAAACGTACCAACCGGTTCCTTGCCAAATCTAACGACTCTAAACTCTCAAGCTGGCCAATGGACTCTGGCAAACTACGCAATCGGTTACTGGAAAGGTAAGCGTCCTGTGAACCCCACCTTTACAAAAATTTCGAGATATGATAGAATCCAATCATGAAAAGTAAACATGATTGGAATGAATGTATAGCAGATTGGAAAACGAGTGGTCTAACTCGTTTGGCTTATTGTAAAAAAGA
>JBCCIA010000488.1:0-4418 GCA_039028475.1 Spirochaetota bacterium
GGAAAAAAAAGAAATTTTCTTAGTGAATAGATAATTTTTTGTTTATTGGCAAACCTCGCGGAAAGCAAGAATTACATATTTATACGCCAATATGTAATTCTAGTAGACGCTTAACTACCATATTTTACTAATGGAAGGTGATTTTGGATATTTTTAGGGCTACCTATACGTAATGACGCAAGCAAAACCACCATCTAACTTCCAAAGTGAAATCCAAACTCTTAGCAACCAATTGCAAAGGTTACATATTTTAGTAGATGTAGCTCGTTCTATCATGGCGGAAATTGGCTTAGATTCACTACTGGGTCTAATCATGGAAAGTGTCACAAAGGTAATGGTAGCGGATCGTTCCTCCTTATTTCTCATTGACCATAAAAGCAACGAGCTTTGGTCACGGGTAGCCCAAGGAGCTGCTGAAATCCGTTTGCCCCTTGGTTATGGAGTTGTTGGTGATGTAGCCCTTAGTGGCAAAACAGCAAATATTGCTGATGCGTACCTTGACAAGCGTTTCAGCCAAGATTTTGATAAAAAAACGGGATACCGCACGAAATCTATCCTATGCATGCCTATTAATAATGTGCGTGGCGAGATTATAGGAGCCATCCAAGTCCTCAACAAGCTGGATGGACAGTCTTTCACCCAAAATGACGAGGATCTGCTTTCGGCGTTTAGTTCCTTAGCAGGCATTTCGATCGAAAACGCTAGAGCCTACGAAGAACTAGAGAAAGAGCGCAACTCTTTAGAGATCAAAGTCAGGGAAAGAACCAAAGATCTAGAATCTGCAAAAAAAAAGTCGGACGAGCTATTGTTAAACATTCTTCCTGAAGAAACAGCTGAAGAGCTCAAAACCTTTGGCAAAGCTACTACAAAAGCCTATGATATGGTTACTGTCCTATTTACCGACTTCAAAGGTTTTACCATGGTCGCAGAAACCATGACAGCGGAAGCTCTTGTACAGGAATTGGACCTATCCTTTGCCTACTTCGATGAAATTGTAGGCCGCTTGTCTTTGGAGAAGATCAAAACTATTGGTGATTCCTATATGTGTGCTGGTGGTATACCGATTCCCAATGCCAGTAACCCTTTAGATGTAATCTTGGCTGCGATGAAGATCCAAGCGTATATGGAAAAAAATGCAGAAATGAAAACTAAGATGAATGAGCCGTATTGGGAGTTAAGAATTGGCATCCATACCGGTCCCGTAGTAGCTGGGGTTGTTGGTAAAAAGAAATTTGCCTACGATATCTGGGGGGATACTGTCAACACAGCGAGTCGTATGGAGTCCTCTGGCGCTCCTGGAAAAATCAACATTTCCGGCAGTACCTATGATTATGCCAAAGATTACTTTGAATGTACCTACCGTGGTAAGGTCAAAGCCAAAAATAAGGGAGCCATAGATATGTACTTTGTGGAAAGGCTCAAAGCAGAGTATTCCAAGGACAAAAAGGGGCGTATTCCTAACAAAAAATTTCTACAAGTCTTACAAGATTTGCAAAAAAAGCCTGTTCAGAATCCTCTATCTGAAAAAGTTTAATGTTCTCACTCTTATGAAAATTGGCTTTTTTGGAACACCTGCTCACTCAGCTTACCTTTTGCAAGAGCTACTTGCAGCTAATTTTGAAATATCCTTTGTAGTTACCAATGTCGACAAACCTGTTGGCAGGAAGAAAACTTTGCAGGCACCACCGGTCAAGCAAATCGCATTGCAGGCAAACATTCCCGTCTTACAGTTTCCCAGCATAAAATCCGCTGAAGCTATAGCGGCTATCCTAGCTATACCATGCGATATTCACGTAATTTTTGCCTATGGAGCGATTATCCCCAGTAAAATTTTTTCCAATCCTCCCCTGGGTGCTATCAACTTACACGGAAGTTTGCTACCGGAATACCGAGGCGCTTCCCCTGTTCAATCTGCTATCTTAGCGGGTAGAGAAATCACAGGTTATACACTTCAGTACATCGCTAAAAAAATGGACGCTGGTGATATAATTGCCCAAGAAGAAATAACCATAAACCCCACAGATGACTTTGCCAGCTTACTAGAAAAAATAACCAGGGCAGGAAGCCAAAAACTCATCGAATTGTTACAAAGCAAACCACAAGAGAAATTCGCCAGTACAGTCCAGGAGCATGATAAGGCTACGTTTTGCCATAAAATTACATCTGCTGAGCGAAAGTTAGATCTAGGCAAAACCAACTGGCAAGTTCACAATCAGATCAGAGCACTGAACCCATACCAAGTACCCTTCTTTTACTATAAGGGAAAACGGATCAATGTACATAAAAGTATTCCCCTAGAAGAGAGATTCGCCCAGGGATCGGGGAGCTTCTACAAAGTTACAAAAAAAACACTTGCCATTGTATGCTCTGACAACACACTTCTCTCTCTATTGGAAGTACAGCCAGAGAACAAAAAGAAAATGCCAATCCAAGATTTCATCAATGGCTTCAAACCGGAAACAGGAGATAAAATTGAATAAAACCACGTTAAAGAAATTTGCAGCACCACTTGTTTTTATAAGTTCCGCCCTACTGATCTTTTTCTTTTCTGCCTTCAGTGTTGTAGTGTTTCGTACCAAGAGTCCTAGTAAAAGTATCATGCCAAATCTATTGGGTAGAACTTATGTAGAAGTACACAACGAACTTTCGCGGCTTCGTCTAAAGGTCAAGATAGAAAGCAAACGTTTTCCAGATAAATTGGATGGAATGATCCTCTACCAATCGATTGCTCCCGGCAAACCAGTAGAAGCAGGTAGCAAAGTTTTTGTAACCGTGAATATTGGCACGGATAGATTAAAAATGCCTGAACTAGTAGGTTTGCATCTTGACAATGCCAAAGCAAAACTCAAGAGTGTCCTTTCGTCAGACACCTATGTTTCCCTAGTCATTGGTGGTGTCACTTTTGTAGAAGCCGAAGAAGGCCAACAACCCGATACAATCATCCAACAGATCCCACAAGCTGGAAAAATGATCACAACATCAGAGAAAGTCTACTTGCTAGTGACAAATCCCAATGTGAAGGACAAAAAATCTACAGCTATAGACAAAGACACCGACTTTATTGGGCAGAACTTTCCGCTACTACAGAAAAAGTTGCAACAAGAAAAAAAAAAATGGCAATTAGATAAAGTAGTTCTTACCAAAAAAAAACAAGAAAGCGCACTGATAGAATCTGCAAAATGGGAAAAAGATGTGCTACACTTGCAGGTGTTTTATTACAAACCCAAACACATGGTGGAAAGTGGCTACGAAACGCTTGAACTTCCTATCCTAAAAAGTGGTAAGTACAAACTAGTCGCTCACCCCATCATTTCGAGTCGCCCTAAATCCATTGACCCAGAGAGCCTAAAAGGAAAATTTCTAGCTTTTACCAGCAAAGAACAGGAAACTGAAGAGCCGATTACACTCTTACAAGAGACAGAATACCAAGCCAATTCGAATCTCAAAACAATATTTTACCGAACCGGTGACTGGCGTGTGAAACTATTGGATACGGAAGGAAAGACGGAGAAAACTCTAGACTTTAGAGCCAAGCTATAGTTAGGAGTGCTCGAGGGGGGACTTGAACCCCCACACCAAATATTTTAGGCACAAGCACCTCAAGCTTGCGTGTCTACCAATTCCACCACCCGAGCGGGGTATATACTTCAATATAGGTATTTTTGCTAAGCATACTGTCAATTCTTTTTATGTTTTATTTGCGAGAAAGCAAATCTTGTGAAAATCCAAAGTTAGAAACAGGCAAAAGGCTACAATTGCTGATTTTCTACTTGAACAGAATTCACTGGTAATTTACACCTCCCATAAGGGATAAAAAGTAGGCAGTTCTATGTTGAATGGCAATAATGATACACCAGAAGAAAATGCAGAAGATGGCTTTACACAAGACAAGATCTTAGAGATCATCGAAAGAGCCGCTGAACGCAGCATGAAGGATAACAAACAATTTGCTTCCCCAGATGTAGAAGAAGTAGATTTTCCCGGGAAACGCAAAGAGGAAGACAGATATACCGCGCTCATCGAAACTGTTGCCGAAGAGACCCTGCAACAAAACCAAATCAACCTCCTCAACGACACGATCAAAAGAAGAATAGAGAAGATCATACGCATCTACAATACAAACTACAATGCCTTTGAAATTGCACTGCAATGCGATAAGCTGGTTAAGGAATATAAAAAGGTAGCTGACTTGAATGACTGGTCTGAAATAAAAGCACTCTTTACCTCACAAGAGGTTTGATTTCCGATGAGAATAAACAAAACTTACTTTTTCTGAAAAAGCAATAGAAAATATTTCACCGGTGATTTCGGTAACATCATACATCAATTTCTTTGACGGCAATTGGACTAAATGACAATTCTTCCGTGAGCATACTGTCAGCGTGATGATAAATACAACGAGAACCTAACTATTTTGA
>JBCCIA010000489.1:0-4410 GCA_039028475.1 Spirochaetota bacterium
AGGAAAACAACACAAGCGATAAAGTAAAAATTGTAGTAATTAGTTTCATATAGTTTCTCCAAAATCGTAAATGAAATATTTACTTTTTATTTCTTATTGTGCAAGTCCACAAATTTTCTATGGCTTAGTTTTCTTTTTTACAGGATAACGGATGATCGTTTGGTATGTATTAGGGTCTCCACGAAAAAACATACCAGGCCCTTTGAGATAGACTTCTTCATGATAGCCTGAAATTTCATAACCCTGTGCTGTAATAAATTCTTTTAATTTTTTAATAGTAGGTGCTTCCGCCTCATAAGAGCCAACATGCAAAATTTCAGCAGTGAAGCCATATTTCCATGTAACTAGCTTCGCCTTAGGCTCTTCTATATCATCAGTTGGAACTGGTTTTGCTGCTAGCGATGCAGGCACAGCAAATTCTGCTTCCCATTCTTTTTGTGGCTTAGACAAAGGGGACAACCAACGTGCACGTGGG
Source organism: Spirochaetota bacterium (assembly GCA_039028475.1). GTDB lineage: Bacteria > Spirochaetota > Leptospiria > Leptospirales > Leptospiraceae > JBCCIA01. The sequence continues at coordinate 476 of JBCCIA010000489.1, forward strand.
AAGGGAACAGGAACAGCACTTCTTTCCTCGTCTAGTTTATAAGAAAGCCGGTACAAACGTCCAAAAGCCTTACCAGCGGTTCTCTCAGGCTCACCTTTTAATTTTGTTACATATACTTTTTGTGGGGAAATCTTAGAAATTCTTGGCTGTTTTAGAACTTCATACTTACTCAAATCAGCGCTGCACTGAACACACAAAAACCCAAAAAACACAGTTAAAAAAATAACTTTCATACTAAACAAAATTTTATATACATTATTTTTGTAAAGCATTTCTTTGCTTTTTAGCAGATAATTGTCTTTCTCCTAAGCAATTTTGGATTCGCACTTGACAGGCAAGAAAGTCAAAATAAATTTTTGAAAGACTTGTGTTTATGATATATTTTAGAATCCCTCATCTGATTTTTGCCCTGTTATGGATTTTTTTCACGCAACCAATGCTTGCCCAAACATCGCAAGCAAAATCTGCCGCAATTTCATTGGAGAATGCCTTCCACCAAGTTTACCAAAAAGTTTCACCAAGTGTAGTATCAATTGCCACCCAAAGAACCATTGCTGCGCGTGGCAAACGTCCCGCTTCTCGCGATCCATTCTTCGAATATTTTTTTTATGGTAAAAAATACAAACAAAAACGTAGGCAAACAGGCCTAGGCTCAGGAATTATCCTTTCAAAAGATGGTTACATTCTAACAAATGCCCATGTAGTACGCAGGATGACCCATTTCACGGTTAAATTAAAAGATAAGACTACCTATCCAGCAAAATTGATAGGTTCTGACTCAGTTCTAGACCTTGCACTCTTGAAAATAAAGACAAAAACCAAACTCACGCCCGTCCGTATCGGGGACTCATCCAAAGTACGGGTAGGCAACTGGGCAATAGCCATCGGCGCTCCCCTAGGCTTTGAACAATCCTTTACCGTTGGTGTGATTAGCTCGATCTCCCGCTCCGGTATCGATTATTCCGGTCTACGTTACATCCAGACAGATGCTTCTATCAACAAAGGCAATAGTGGCGGTCCTCTCCTCAATATCCACGGCGAAGTCATTGGTATCAACCGTATGATCGCCTCACAAACCGGTGGCTCTGTAGGCATAGGCTTTACCATTCCTATCAACAATGCCATTGCGGCAGCCAAACAGCTGAAAAAAAACGGAAAAATCAAACGGGCTTGGTTGGGAGTAGGTTTAGATGCGATCCGTCCTGAAGAGCAAAAGCGTAAAAAGCTCGCATCACGCAGAGGGGCTATCATACGGCAGGTTCTATCAGGTACTCCGGCAGAAAAAGCAGGTCTACAAGTTGGAGACATTATTGTGCAAGTAGGAAGTAAAAAAATCCGCAATCCACGTGATGTGATCCAAAGAGTACGACAAAGCAAAGTAGGTAAGCGATTGCGACTAAAAATCATCCGTAAACGCAAAAGCATACAGCTCTACCTAGTACCAGAAGAGAGACCTTGAGGAAAACCTTGCCAGAAAACGAGCAAATCCATCGCATCCTAGACCCTAAGTCTACAGTACCAGGAGAGATCTCTTTACGGCCGACCTCTCTGAAAGAGTTTATTGGGCAAAAACAGGCTTTAGCAAACTTAGCTGTTTTTATCGAAGCAGCCAAGAAAAGAGGAGCTGCCCTAGATCATGTCTTACTCTCCGGTCCGCCAGGTTTAGGCAAAACTACTCTAGCCAATATTATATCACACGAATTGCAGGCTGCGATCAGCATTACTTCCGCCAAAGTAGTCACCCGCGGGGCTGATCTCGCACGCTTTTTAACAGCCTTAGAAGAAAAAGACATTTTGTTCATAGATGAAATTCATAGTATGAATAGAGGTTTGGAAGAAATTCTCTACCCAGCTATGGAGGATTACAAAATTGATATTGTTGTTGGAGAAGGAATAACAGCGCAATCCGTACAAATTCCCTTAAAACCTTACACGCTTATTGGTGCTACCACCAGAAGTGGTATGATCAGCGCTCCTTTGCGCAATCGTTTTGGCATCCACCTACGCCTAGACTATTACTCTGACGAAGATATGCAAACAATTGTCCGACGTTCAGCCAAACTATTAGGAATTTCACTTCCCAACGAAGTAGCGCAAGAGATAGGCAAAAGGAGCCGTAAAACGCCTAGAATTGCCAACCATCTCCTCAAAAGGATCCGCGATTTTGCCCAAGTTGAAGCCAAAGATGGCAATATCAGCCTAGAGCTATGCCGAAGTGCACTGCAAAGGTTAGGCATTGATACCCTAGGCTTAGATAAGGTAGATAGAGAGATTCTCCACTGTATCATGGATAGGTACAACGGTGGGCCAGTGGGTATAAAACCAATCGCAGTTCTTTTAGGTGAGGAAGAAAGAACAATTGAAGATAGCTATGAGTCTTATCTAGTAAGGATTGGACTTATCAACCGTACTCCATCGGGTAGAGTTGCCACTCCCCTTGCGTATACGCACCTTGGCAAAACAAACCGTAAAACAAATGAAGAAAGAACTCTTTTTGATCAAAATCAGTGACCTGGAAGATGAGAAACGGCTTTATTATTCTGCCGTCTTTCTCTTTACCATTCTTTCTTTTCTAACAGCCCACCTATTTACAAAAAAAATATTGGTAAACGTATTTGCACAGGAACAAAGCCCACAGGAGTTACAGCAACAAAAAGAAAATGAAAAGATCTATGAAGTTCTCTTAGAACAAAAAAAACCAGATAAGAAAAAAACAGAACAGGTAAAAGCCCTGTCCGACGCGGACTCTTCTGGTAGTGGTGGATTGACCGAAAAATATGGTTTTCATACGCTCACACCTTTCCGAGAATTTATTTTTGGAGGAGAATCCCTGTTTACCAAACCACAAGAGGAAAAGGAAAAATCGGAAGAAAAACAAATGTTTATTGTATCCATTGAAACAGAAGACCCCTTAGCCGATCTTAGCCCTTCCGAATTGGATACATTTACCAGCACCTCTAAGAGCAAAGAAAGTAAAAAAGTCAGTCAAGAAAAGCAGCAAGAAAAAAAGCAAGTCGCCAAACAAGGGGAACCGACTCCGCTAACAAAAATACCTTTCAACTATCGCTTCCAACAAGACTTCCGTTTTCGTTGGTCAGGCTCTGGAGCTATTAAAATTCCCACCAAAAAGTTGGCTGGTTATAAGTACTTTAAAAATATGTTAAAACAAATCGAAGATAAATTTGCTCCTCCTGGCGGGGGAAACTTTGCTTACCGTGATATGGCAGGTACCGTTGTTAGCCAAGGAATCATTCCAGGTGAGGTGCGAGTCGTATTTTTATTAAACGATAATGGCCAAGTCATTGATATCAAAAAAGCCAACCAACACGGACAACAAGTAGTAGAACAAGCCTGTTTAGACGCTATTCGAGGACAAAGCTTTGGTCCCGTTCCAGAAGAGATAAAAAAAACCGGGCTGATCTTCGGTATCAACTTTATCTTTCCTGGATACCGCTAAAATGAAAATCCGTTCCTAATACTTATCATTGTATTTGCAGGTAGTAATGACAGTGGAAAAAGTAAAACTAACGAACCGAGAAATTAATTTCTTATTAGACCACATCACACAAAAAATCTTTACCTTAGAAGAAACAGCGCAAGAGAACGAAAATACATGGCCCGAAGATTTTGATGCAAATGACATTACTGTTTATCGAATTTTAGAAAAAGATTATAACGACTACCTAAGTAAAGGTCTCTTTCCAAATACAAAATGGAAAGGAAATGCATTTTTATTAGAAGATATAAAAAGTATTTTATCCCGAGAATACAAACCAAGCAACAATCATGAAAAACTGGTGTTACTCAAAATAATAAATTTTTTATCAAGTTGACGAAAATCCCAATAAGCAAAAAAAAGCGGGCCCTGAAATAAGGAGGGTTTTAGAAGGGCCCGCGTAGAATATTTATTCTTGAGCTATAGGGAATACGTTGTA
>JBCCIA010000490.1:0-4393 GCA_039028475.1 Spirochaetota bacterium
AGCAATAGTATTTATATGAATACTCAAAATAGTCGCAATTAAATTGTGCTTGATATTCAAGGCTTTCATATATAAAATATGCATTCTTTTTTGAACTATAGGGGATGGATGATTAAAGCGATAATTCTTAATATAAGCTTAATTTTTTTCATAAATTTATACCTTACTGAGTATATTCGGGGACAGCCCCTTGCAATTAGATGGAATGGAGGGAGTAAACTACTAGAAAAAAGTAGCAAAAAAAGCCCCAGATCGTAGTGAAATGAGGCTTTGATAAATTCAATAAATCTTGGCATTTAAGCCTATTTTTTTTAAAGTCAAACAGGAGGTGTTTGGACTCAAAGTAAAATCTAAATTGGAAGCCAAATCCAGACTACTTTGGTTTGAATTTTTTTCTCGATTGAGATCATCAGAAGTCATATCACCGCGAAAACAACAGAAACATCGAAGGCATCGAAAAAAGTAAGCATGAGATAACACTTCTGTTTTTGTTTTGAATACTGGTAATTTTTGTGACTTGTTTTGAGAAATATCCATACCTGTATTAGCTAGAAGCAGAACAGCCATTGTTGCCATGGTAAGTAAAGTTATTTTTATTCTTTTCATTTGTTTTTCCCTCTCATTTTTTTAGTGTGAAATTAATTTAACATAGATCCGTTCTCTCCGCAATAGGAATTCGTGACAAAAAATTGATAATTCGTGACAAAGTCTAAAAAATGACCGGTTTTTTAATAAATATTTCAAGATGCTAGAGGTCTTGCTGTCTCCCCATTTGTATTTGATTTTTTTCTTCTGTCGATTTTTCTATATCTAAAAATCACTTATAGCAATTAAATTTTCTTTGATTCTCCAGAAAGAAGGAACATTTTATTCGAAAGTAGGAGGAAAAGGGATCTGCTACAATGTAAAAAACGTGATTTTTTAGACTTTGTCACGAATCCTCATTGTATTCAAAACAAATTTGTGATAGATTTGCGCTAAGCTAAAAAGTGAAAAGGAAAAATTAAGCCGTGAATTTAATCAATAAAATTGTTCTTACAGTATCATTAAGCATTTTACTACAAGCATGTTTTCCAAAAAAAGTAAAATTGGAACTATCTTCTCTGATTGCTCTTGCATCAGTTGATTCATCTAGTTCTTCCACTACGGATACTTCTCTAGAAACAACTACTGACATTACTACAGATACTTCTCAGGAAATAACTACTGACACCACTACAAATACCTCCAGTGATACCAGTACTAAAACAGATACAACAGCTCCAGTTCCGGGCAATAGTGGTACCATTGCATCATCTTCTATTTTATCTTCTTCGCTAACACTCAGTTGGACAAAAGCTATCGATGATACCACTACCCAAGCTAACCTTTTTTATAAAGTTATTTATTCTGCTGCCAATAATATTGCAACTGTTTCAGATGCTAATAACAATGGTACTGTTGCACAAACTTATGTTACGGATATAAATATATATGCAGTGAGTTCTTTATCCGCAGCAACGGCATATTATTTTACGGTGATTGTTAGAGACGAAGCTGGCAACGAAGCCATTTATACAACTACCACAATTACCACTCCAGCCGTTACAGTCGTTGGTGCTCCCTGGGGTACAACAAATCAGACTCCAGGCAGTGGTAATGGTCTATTTGATAATCCTTATTCGCTAGTCTTGGATAGCAGTGATAGTGTGTATGTTCTTGATCGCTATAACGAAAGAGTACAAGTACTTACTTCTAATGGCTCGTATTCCAACAAATGGGGACAGTATGGTACAGGAAACGTTCAATTCATAGAACCTTATGGGAATTTTTGCTGGCCAGAGTGGCTCTAAGCTCTATGTTGCCAATTTGCAAGAAAGGTTGAAAACAGAAAAGCCATCCGCTCTAGCCCTGGAAGCAATTAAGTTGGGAAATATCTCGCCCTATGGCCACGTTGCTGAAAACCAAAAGTTGAATATTGCTTTACTGGATTACTTTACCCAAGTTGCCACAAAGATTGAGGACCCAGGTCTGCTACGTATGTTTCTACACCAGGGAAGTACCTACGATAAATTGAGCTGCTTGGCTATCAGCAACCTTCTTATGGAAATGCAGAAGAATAAGAATACCATGAAATTCTTTCAGTTTATCCATGATGCTTTACAGGGAAAAAAGCCGAGTAAATTGTTAAAATGGCAGATTTCCAAGGACTATAAGTTTTGCATAAAGTATTTGGAAAAGATCGCTGCCAGCAAAAAAAAATCCCCCGAAGTTTTTGTGGATACCGTGAACGATACAATCATCGACCTGTATACAGATTTGAACCATCTCATTCTCAAGCGGATCAAGAAGGGTAAGTTTTTCAAAAAGAAAAAGATGTTTAAGAATTTCACAACCGAAGAGCTTACCAGGAAATTTGAAATTCCTAGCCAAATCACAGCTCTTTTCTTTGGCGATACAAAACAACCTAAGAATATTAGTGGTTTTAACTATACAGATCTACTCGACAACTTATCCTTCCCTGTTCTTATCATCATTATCCTCACCGGCGTTACTCTCGCCAGTACGCGTCTTCTCTACCAAAATAGGGATTTCTTGAACCAATTTGCCGAGCATATTGGAGAGAACAGTCATAAGAAACGTGCCCTGTATCTGACCGATACTTTGAAGGATAAAAACGGTGTTTCCAATTCTCTTTCTGGTAAGTTAAAGGAAATTCAAAAAGAGGACCTTCCCATAGATTTTCTCATCTGTCACGAAGATGCAAGTGCGGAGCCTCACTTAACAGTAGTCAGGCCCATTGCGACTTTTGACGTTCCCAACTATAAGGATCAGAAAATTCGTGTTCCCGATTTGATGGAGATTGCTAAAATTTTCTACCGTGGCGGCTATGATAGGGTGATTTGTTCTACAGAAGGACCTATGGCGTTAGTTGCTCTATTTTTGAAAGAGATGTTCAATGTTCCCTGTTATTTCTTTATGCATACCGATTGGATTGATTTTGTAAAACACAAATCTGATATGAACCGGCATGAAGTGGACCGTGTTAGACGTTTTTTGCGATTGTTGTATCTCCGCTTTGAGGGTGTGTTTGTTTTGAATAGCGACCATAAGGATTGGCTCACGGGTCACCAGATGCAATTGGAAAAAGAGAAGGTTTTCTTAACTGCCCACCACCCTAAACCACGTGATCTTTCTGCTAAAGCCATTGATAAGAAAGAGCTTTTCCCTGATTGCACGGAAGACACTCCTGTTTTATTTTTAGCCTGTCGTATGAGCCGAGAAAAGGGTATTTTTGAATTGCCTGAAATTTATGCTAAGGTCCAGGAGAAACTTCCCAATGTTAAGCTCGTGATCGCAGGTTCTGGGCCTGATTCGGAAGAGTTACAACAGGAGTTACCAGAAGCTCTCTTTCTCGGTTGGCAGAGCCATGAACAACTCGCCGCACTGTATTCCGGTTTGGATCTATTTGTTTTTCCTTCTCGCTTTGATACTTTTGGCAATGTAATCTTAGAGGCGTTTACCTACGGGATGCCGGTGATTAGTTTTAATTGCAAGGGGCCGAAAGACCTTATCAACCACGAGAAAAATGGCTTTCTTGTGGAAACCAATGAAGAGATGGTCGAAAGCATCTTGGCTTATTTCACCGACAAAGACAAGCAAGCCAAAATGAAACAAGCAGCGATGGCTCGCGTAGAACAATTCCAGGCGAAACCTATTATGCAGAAGTTTTTGCAGGACTTGCAGTTGGTGGAAGCGTAGAGTAGGGTTGTTTTCTAAATAAGTGGCTTTTAGTTAGTAATGCCAAGAAAATTAAGGGTTGACTTTTCTAAAATAAACAGTCTCATAGGGTAAGGTCTGAAAAATGAAAACGATTGCGATAGAAGTTCCTGATGAACTGGAAATGCCAGAAGATGACATTAAGCTATTTCTTGCTGTTAAGCTGTATGAAGCCCAGAAAATATCTTTAGGAAATTGTGCTTCTATCGCTGGTTTGACGAAAAGAACTTTCGTGGAACTTTTGGGTAAATACGGTGTTTCCCTTTTTAATCATTCAAGTGAAAGTATTTTAGAAGATTTGCAAAATGCCGAAGCTCACCAGCATTGATACCTATCGAAGAGACATTTGAGCCTTTGTTATATGTTCCTGAAAAAGTCTATCTCCTGAAGACAGGCAAAGAATTGCTGCATGTCCCACAGTATTGCGATGAAACCTACTCCAATCACTCCGGCTGGTCTGCCGATACCCATTCTATTTTGGAAATTATCAGGAGGGATAATGCTGATGCACAGTTAATACGTTAAAGCTGTAATTACCTGTCTTTTCTTATACCTATTATCATATATTTGTTTCGAAATATCTAAATTTCAAAAAAATTACTTGCCAGCGGCTAACATCTGACAACTCTTAAAT
>JBCCIA010000491.1:0-4387 GCA_039028475.1 Spirochaetota bacterium
CGAGAACGTCCGCCCAAAGGGTATCCAATGGGCCATTGCTGGAAGGAATGAAAATAAGCTAAAGCACCGGCAAGCGCAAATCAAACAGAATTATTCACAAGAAGTAGAAATCATAACCGTAGATCCTTCCAGCGAAACTTCATTAGAGGCAATGGCTGCACAGGCAGAAGTTGTCATTACCACAGTCGGTCCCTATGCTGAGTATGGAGAGCCTGTATTGCGGGCCTGCCTGCTTGCTGAGTCAGACTATTTAGATATTACTGGGGAACCTGAATTTGTCAACGAGATGATGCGCAAATACGCAGCGCAAGCGGAAAGGAGAGGTGTTCTTGCTATAAACTGTTGTGGTTTTGATAGCATTCCTGCCGATCTAGGAACTTATTTTACAGTAAAAAACCTACCCAAGGAAGAGGATAAGAAGGTCTATTCTTATGTTTTTTCTTCAGGAACTTTTTCGGGAGGAACATGGAATTCAGCGATCAAGGCTATGTCAAAAGCCTTCCAGGGGGAAAACCCATTATTCAAACATGGTGCTCCTCGTTTAGATTTTCACTATGCAAATGATATCAATAGATGGGCGATCCCTATGCCAGTGATTGACCAGGACATAGTTTTTCGTTCTAGCAAGTCTCTTTCGTATGCGCCTAACTTTTCTTATGGGCAATTTATTGGTCTGCCGCATATTGCACAGGCACTTGGTATCACAGTAGCTGTTTCCGGTATTTTTTTGGGAGCGCAAATTCCACCAGTGCGTGACTTTTTATTAGATCAGGTGAAGCCAGGAACTGGTCCTTCCTTAGAAAAGAGGCAGGAAAGTTTTTTTGAACTTTTATTTATTGGTGAGTCTCCCTCTAAAAAGATCTTGACCCGAGTAAATGGTGGCGACCCCGGCTATGGAGATACAGCGAAAATGGTTTCAGAAGCTGCACTTCTTATGGCAACCCAGCGTGACGGTTTGCTACAAAAATCAGGAATCCATACTCCAGCTTCTGTATTTGGTGACAAACTTGTAGAAGCCTTAGATGCGAAGGGGATTACCTTTCGTGTAATTTGACGATACGACTTATATGAAACACCTCACCTTATTATTTGCCAATCCACAACCGTTGGAGTTGTCATTCTATGTGTTGATCTGTTTGGTATTTGTGTTGTTTGTCTTACGCTTATTTTATAAAAGTCGTATTCCTAATGCAGCGGTCGAACGTTTTATCGAACTCTATGCTGCGAGAGAAGCTGGTAGTGTAGAGGTTTTGCAAGATCCTGTCTCTGGCAAGTATATCATTGAGCGGGAACTGGAAGACTACCTTTATGAACGTTACCATTACAACTACCGCTATGTATCGGGAATTCTAACAGCCCTAGGGGTATTAGGAACGTTTTTGGGGATTGCTTCTGGATTGTCTGCACAGCCAGATCTTACTGACTTGCAAAAAACCAAAACTTTTATCGATGGCTTGCTTGCGGGGATGCATACCGCTTTCAATACATCTATCATTGGCATTCTCTTTTCGGTGGTATTTTTATTATTCCACGAAGCCTTGCAAAAATATTTTCACAAGCGTAGGAATGGGATGATAGATACCTTTTATCGCGAATGGGTTTTAGAGTCACCGGTTCTATACCTACGTACGCAAAACTATGGCTTTGCAGAACTCAAAGAAGTGATAAGTGATTTCAAGCAGGCGACGGATAAAATGAATGCAATGGTTGAACCTGAGAATTTGGGCAAGTTGCTCGCTGAATCTATGGAAAAGACTATTAAAGAACAGCTAACCCCATCGATGCAGAAAATCGCGGATACTTCGTTGGGTCTACAGGAAACCAATGCCAAACTTGCTGATTATATTACTGTCGATTTGCCTGCTATCTTTTCGTCTATCCAGACATCTCTCGATTCTTCAAATGCATCTATCCAAGATACCAATCGCGCGGTTTTGCTTGCTTCGGAAGGTTTACAAATTACTAAAGAAAATTTAGATAAACAGAACCAAGCCATGCAGAATTTGGATCAAATGTTACAGACATACATTTCTGGTTTTGAAAAAGTTTTGCAAGAACAAAGAGAATTGTTTACACAGCAAGTGGAAAGCGTAACAGAGGCTTCTAAACAAGTTTTGCAGATTTCAGGACAAGAGGTTACTGAGGTAATAGAGGGAGCTAATGCGAAGATACAAAGCACCTTAAAAGGAGTAGGTGATTCCTTACTCTCTACCGGAGATTTGTTGCAGCAGGAGTTGGCAAAGTTCCAAGCTGCTTACCAAAAATCCATCCAAGGGTTTATCCAAGAGCAAAACGACTTATTAGAAAAAACACTTGGCCAGCAAGTACAAGAATTGCAGAGTCTTGTCGATTCTTTTGCTACTGGTTTGTCTGATAATTATACAAACTTCTTGCAGTTGCAAGAGAAAAATCAGGAGAGCTTACAACGCTTTGAATCTTTTCTCAAACTGCAAAAGGACAGTGAGGCGCGTGTCAAAGAAGAGTTATTCGCACTCATTGAAAAGTCTGAGTCTCTATTTCGCGGTTCGCAGATTAAGAATGAAGAGACCCTCCGCCAAACCGATCGATTGATAGCTGATTACGCCAAGTTTTTAAATGACTATATGGAAAAACAAACCGGTCATTTGACTGAGATCCTGACGCATCTCGCTACAACAGTTGAGGTAATTGGTGCAAGTGAATTGGCGAAAAAGGTATCCCAATGAAACGCGCACTTGCAGAACGCAACGATGATGTTTCTTTTTGGATGAGCATTGGTGACTTGATGAGTGGTTTAGTGATGCTATTTATTTTGGTAATGGCCTATACTTTTTTGAGTGTAAGCTCTTCTGATACTTCGCAAAAAGCTGTTCTGACAATTTTAGAAAAAGAATTTAAAAAGGCAAAGATCCAAGTTGACGTAGACAAAAAGACGGGGGCGATCATTATCAAAGATAAAATCTTATTTGATTCGGACCGTTTCGCTTTGAAAAAGGAGGGTAAGCGTTTATTGGACCTACTGATTCCAATTCTTTCTCGCGTCCTTTTCGCCAATGAAGAGATTCAGAGAGAGATTACTTCTGTACAAATTGAGGGGTATGCTGCCTCTCGTGGCTTTCGACCGGTGCGATCGATGCGCTTGAGTCTAGAGAGGGCGGAGAGTGTTTGGGAGTATATTTTTGCTATGAAGTCAATACGCAATCGCAATGCGTTTCTGCGTAGGTTAAAAGTTGTAGGCCGAGGAAACTTAAATGCCTCTTCGACACAGGACAGGCAGGTAGACCGAAAAGTAGTGTTTTACCTAGAATTCCGTAACCTATTGGAAAAAATAATCGAGATCTTTCAGAAACCAGGCAAATGAAACAGCAACAATTGCTTCGCTTACAGGCTTTGCAGGAAAGTCTAGGTATCCAAGAAAAAAACTCCATAGGGAAAGATGTCGGTGCTATTTTTAAAAAAGGAATTTTTTCTTTACTAACCAAGGCACGTGATGAAAACTATGATACGTTGAGTATGCTCGAAAAAGCTAGACTGCTTGTTATTCTACTCTCCTATTTAAAAAACCAAAACATGCCTCTGGCGGAGGACGTGGAATTCTTGTTGCAAGACAAAGAGTTTATTGAACGTTTGTTGTCAGATAGCGAGTATAAGATTGTCGATTACCTATTAAAAAAAATATTACTGGTTTACAGTGCTTACCAAGTCGAAGGCCTCCCCATTCATGCTGTTTTAAAAACTTTTTTTAGCAATTCTAAGAATTTTTGGAAAGAAAAAAATACTTTTTTATTTGCTCTTGCAAGTGGTGGAGAGGGATTCTATGAAGCTATTGTAACTGATTGTGTTATCAACCAAACTCCAATTCGCAAGCTATGGCGTGAAAATGTTGGCAGTATCTATGATGTGCATGCCAGGTTCCATATACGTAAGATTACCGTTGCCCTGTGGAAGTATTTTTCTCGCTCTGTACACTTGATCGAAAACGAAGCTACCTTCTTGTATATTTTCCATGAGGTATTGCAACCGAATGATTCTGATGCTTCGGAACGCTTGGGATGGATCCTACAAAATTTGGATAAGGTCGCCTTCCATTTGGCACAGAGACCCTTGTTGGAGTACTTAAACCTTTTACTGGGAACACCACCGGATTGGTCGTATTTTCCCGGTCTAGTCGATAGAGATAAAAATACCTATTTGCGTTTGTGGGAGTCATTCCAATACGATTCGTTTTACCTATTGGCAAAAAATTATTTCTATGAGTCCGATATGGAGGAAGAAGAAAAAAAGCTATTGAACAACAAGCTTGTGTTTTGGCTCAATTACAAACGCCAAATTCGTTGGATCAAAACCTATTATCCAAAACAGGAAATTAAAACTCTACAGGAAAGTTTGGCCAAGGGGCAGTCTCAAC
>JBCCIA010000492.1:0-4373 GCA_039028475.1 Spirochaetota bacterium
AAGTTTTTTGAGTCTGATTTTCTGCATTACAACCTGACTATTATGCTTTTCAGTAAGACGTAATTGACAAGATAAGAAATATAGCATAAGGAATGTTATATTCTAAGAACTAATCTATAAATAGAAATATTTGGATGGGTTCCATTGTTCATTATAGGGATGGTAAATAATGTTGCAAATAGACGGCTTTGATATCCATGAAAAACTAAATACAGACAATTTTATAAAGATATACCGAGCTACTCGCAAAATAGACAGAAAGAAGGTAGTTCTCAAATGTGTCAGAGAAGATTATGGCTCCTCTCAGTACCTGAAAAGCATTCAGAAAGAATACGATATTTTGAAAAGGCTTAGAGAAAATTCAATTATATCTTGTTATGATTTTATTAGAAATAAAGAAGAGTCTATTTTAGTTTTAGAAGATGGTGGTATCAATCTCAAGCAACATATAGCTGATAACGGTAGAATTGATATTATTACTTTTCTCAACTTTTCTATTGCTATGGCAGGTATAATTGCTGTTATACATAAAAATAGAATCATTCACAAGGATGTTAAACCTAGTAATTTTGTAATCCATAAGAATGGAACGATAAAATTAATTGATTTTGGCATTTCTACCCAACTCAATAAAGAAGAAACGGGCTGGAAATCATTGAACGTTTTAGAGGGGAGTTTGCCCTATATTTCGCCAGAACAAACTGGTCGAGTCAACCGTCTCGTAGATCATAGGAGTGATTTTTATTCATTAGGAATCACTTTTTATGAAATTCTTACAGGTGATGTTCCATTTACTGCTAAGGATCCTCTTGAATTGGTCTATTGCCATATGACGCAAACTCCAACTAAAATTTCGCAAATCAGAAGCGACATTCCATTAATGGTATCCTTACTTATCGAAAAGTTAACAGAAAAAGATGCAGATAAAAGATATAGGAGTGCTGTCGGTCTGCAAAGAGATTTGCAGAAGTGTTTTCTTGGAATACAAACACAAGGTAGGGTTGAGGAGTTTTTACCAGGAGAAAGAGATTTCTCAGATAAATTACAGCTTTCTCAAAAATTATATGGTCGAGAAAAAGAGACTATAGAATTACTCAAAACCTTTGAAAAAGTAGTACAGGGGAATAGTGAAATTTTATTTGTTACAGGTTATTCGGGTATCGGTAAATCGGCATTTATCAATGAGACACATAAGGCGTTGACAGAAAAGAATGGTTTTTTTATTAAAGGCAAATTTGAGCAATTCCAGAGAAACATACCCTTTAGTGCCATTGTCCAAGCGTTTCGTAGATTAATCGATCATTTATTAACAGAAACAGAGGAAAGTTTACTAAATTGGAAGAATAAACTAGAGAAAGTTTTAGGAGTCAATGCACAAGTAATTATAGATGTTATACCTGAGTTAGAACTTGTGATAGGCCCACAAAAATCGGTTCCACACCTAGGTCCTACTGAAAACCAGAATAGATTTCGAATTGCTTTCAAGAGCTTTATAAGTGTTTTTACTCAAAAAGAACACCCAATTATCCTTTTTATCGACGACTTACAATGGGCAGACGTACCTTCTCTGAATTTCCTACATCTATTAATTACAGATATAACCAGCAATCATTTGCTTATTATTGGAGCCTATCGTGATAATGAAGTTACTCCAATGCATCCTCTCTATACAATGATTGGAGAAATTGAAAAGCAAGGGAAAACTATTAAGAATATTTCCATTAAACCATTGTCTATTACTGATATATCTATGTTTTTAACAGATAGTTTTCCTATAAGTGCTAATCACCAACTAGAGTATTTTGCGAAGTTGCTCTTGAGAAAAACAGCTGGTAATCCTTTTTTTCTTGCAGAGTTTTTGAAAGCACTTTACAGAGAAAATTTAGTTTATTTTGATTATGGAATTAATAAGTGGGTTTGGGATGAAGATAAAATTCAATCCTATGGAATAACCGAAAATGTGGTTTCATTGATGCTAGACAATTTACAAAAACTACCACAAACTACCTTAGAGCAGGTCAGCTTAGCAGCTTGTTTAGGAAATCAAATTTCTGTAGGTATACTGTCTATTATCTCTCAAATACCAATTTTAGATGTAGTTAGGTGTCTATGGCCGGCTATTGAAGCAGAAATGCTAATTCCTATTGGAAAAGCTCAAATGTTGTTACAAATTGCAAAGGAAAATGGTACTATTTTTATAGAAGAACTGAAAAGTATGCAGGTTCGTTTTCAACATGATAGGGTTCAGCATGCTGCTTATTCTTTATTGGAAGTAAATAAAAGAAAGAAGATTCATTTAGATATAGCAAGGCTATTATTCAGTAATACGCAGGAAAATAAAAAAGAAGATAATTTATTTGAGGTAGTTGGCCATTTTAACCAAAGTCTTGAGTTATTAGAAGAGACGACAGAGAAAGTGGAACTTGTGAAGTTAAATTTACAGGCAGGAATAAAAGCTAAGTTATCAACTGCCTATGAAACAGCAGTTAATTATTTGGAAATAGGAAAATCCCTTTTAACCTAAAAGGATTGGAGAGATAATTATAGACTTTCCTTTGATCTTCATAAAGAGCTAGCTGAAAGTTTATATTTATCGGGTAGGCATAAGGATTCAGAAGTCTTATATTCTCAAGT
This sequence comes from Spirochaetota bacterium, assembly GCA_039028475.1. Lineage (GTDB taxonomy): Bacteria > Spirochaetota > Leptospiria > Leptospirales > Leptospiraceae > JBCCIA01. The sequence continues at coordinate 2,635 of JBCCIA010000492.1, forward strand.
TTCCAATAAGTCTAACAGCTTTGTAAATAAAGTAGAGATATGTACTAAAATATTAGTTCTTTATGAAGGATCTTCACGCTTTGCAGAAGCTATTGAGTTTGGCTGTTTGAAGTTGGGTGATTTATTTGGTATTCAAATTCCACGGGAAACGGAACAGCAAAAACAAATGGTTGCAACTTTATTAAATGAAGTTCTACAAGAGATCATTGCAAAAGGGGGAATCTTAAGTTTTGAAAACTCTCAGGAAATGTCTGATGAAAAGCAACTGCATTTGGTATTATTTCTAATTGCTCTGTATGCATCAGCATTTTTTGCCAGTGTTGAAGTATTTGCTCTTTCTATACTATTAATGGTGCAAGCTTGTATACTATACGGAAACTTTTTTCTTTCTCCCGTAGTTTTTTCTGGTTTTGGTGCTTTATTATCATCACTAGAGATCCAACAGTACCAAATGGCTTATGAGTCAGGTATATTAGCAAAGAAATTACAAGAAAAATACTCATTAGAACAAGTGAAAAATAAGGTATACTTTTTGCCTGAGACATTCGTAAATCCTTGGAAAGTACATTTGAAAGAGAGTTTAGATACTCTTCAATTCACGATTACAGATGGTTATAATAATGGTGATTTAGCTTACTCAAGTTATGCTACAGCAGTTCGTTCCCGCCATATGATCACAACTGGTACAAAAATTGAGGATTGCAAAGGAGATATTCTTAAATATATAGAGTATTGCAGAAAAATTAACCAAGAAATTATTGTAAATTTACACCAGATGGTTTTTGGTTTTTTGTTAAGTGTAGAAGGAAAAACAAAAAATGCGACTTCTTATGATTACAATGAATTTGCAATAAAGAGATTTTTAGAAACTTGTGAACAAGTTCAGTTTCATCTTGGGATAGCTTTGTATAACTATTTTCAACTTTGGTCACATGTATTATTTGAGAAGTTTGAAAATAGTATAGAAAGTGTTAGAGCTAGTGATAGGACACTACCGTATCTTTCTTCTATGATGCATGTAGCAGAGTCATTTTTCCTTTCCTCTCTATTGTTACTCAAATCAGACTCATATATTGCCACAAAATTTCAACAGGATAAAGTTACAAAAAACTTACAACAATTGAAGATTTGGGAGGAAAGTTGTCCTGAAAATTTTTCTTTCTTGTATTCATTGGTTGCGGCGGAGAAAGCTAATGTCGAAGGTCGTTATCTGGATGCAATACAATTGTATGAGAAAAGTATAGCTTCTGCAGATAAATATGCTTATACCAATTATGCAGCATTGGCTAATGAACTTGCTGGCAAGTTTTGGATTTTACAGGACAATCAGACGGTTGCTAGTGTTTATCTTACAAGGAGTTATGAACTGTACCAGAAGTGGGGAGCTGTTGTAAAATGTGAACATTTTCAGGAAAACTATTCAAATTATATTCAAAAAAAGTATTTAGCATCGGATAGCGTAAGCAGTACAGATTTTGAAAAGACTATTTCTTCCACTACTTATTCAAATACAAATACCTCTACTTATTCAGACTATTTAGATTTAGCATCTATTCTAAAAGCCTCGCAGGCAATTTCCAAAGAAATTGAATACTCGAAGTTAATGCAAAAATTAATCCAAATTTTATTAGAATCTGCTGGAGCTGAGAGAGTTATTTTTTTTACCCAATCTCAACACAAGCAGATATATGTAGAAGCAGAAGGAAAAAATGGTTTTACAAATTCTTATCTAAAAAGAG
>JBCCIA010000493.1:0-4364 GCA_039028475.1 Spirochaetota bacterium
AATTGCAAATGTAAACCTTGTTCATTTTGTAATTTTTGCAATGTCTCTGGTAAAATGTTCTCTTTTTTTGAAAATTTTATTTTTTAACAAGAATTACCTGTCTTAAAAGAAATCTAATATCGGAATAAGTTTAGTATCCTTTGACTTTAGTATAGGTTCCTCTAAACAGCCATCCAGTTGATTTTTTATTGGAAAAGATCTCTTGAAAATGGAGACCATCTTACTTTCCTTTGTCATAGGAAGAACCTATGAGAAAAACTATAAAAACAATTCTAAGAATCCTCAAAGGATTTCAAACTGTACTTTACCAATACAATTGGGGAGGCCAACCCTATGGCTTTTTTATTCCCCATAGGTATACGAGTGAAATTAAGAAAAAAAAGCTTCAGAGAGTTGATTGGTTTTATAAAAACTTATCAGATAAGACTTACGATTTTTTAAAGATAGTTCATTCAGCTGTTCAGTACAACCAAGTATTTCAATCCATCTATGAACAAAAAAATATAGAAAAAAACGCTCCAAGGTTCAATCAAACATGGTTTACAGGTCTCGACGCAATTATAACTTATACGATCATTCGCCAAGCAAAGCCAAAGACAATCATTGAAGTTGGTTCAGGCCATTCAACTCGCTTTATATATAAGTCTCTACAAGATGAGAAGTTAAATAGTGAGCTTATTTCCATAGATCCCTCTCCTCGAAAAGAAATTGATAAAATATGTACAAAAATATACAGAGAACCAGTGTTCAATGTGGACAAAGAAATTTTTCTCAACTTACAAGAAAATGATATCCTTTTTTTAGATGGCAGCCATATCTTTATGCCAGGTACCGATGTAGATTATTTATTCAATCTAATTTTTCCAATGATAAAAAAAGGCGTGCTGATACATATTCATGATATTTTTTTACCAGACAGGTATCCATCTGAATGGAATTGGCGTTGCTACAATGAGCAAAACGCTCTTTTGAGTTTGTTAGTTGGAGGAAATCATTTTAAAGTCTATTTTCCCTGCCATTTTATCAAGAAATACCATCCCGAAAGTCTAAAAGAAATTTATTATACTACTCCTGAAGGTGGATATGAAAGTAGTTTTTGGCTACAAAAGATCTTCTGAAAGCATCTCATTATTAGTTTTCATCGTGAAACTTTTTGATAGCGATAAATATTGAAAAGAATACAAACTAAAATTTTGAATTTTAAATGAATTCATTTTACTTAGAGGTAAATTCGTTATCATGCATAACAAAATTCGAAAAACTCTTTTGTGGGTACAAATCAATACTTTTGCTTCATCTGTCTTAGATAGAATATAGTTCAATGCTTTTTGTAGTCTGCAAACAACCTGTTCTGGGCTTTCACCATAAAGAGGAGCCATACTTAGATTACCACATTTCCATTGTTTTTTCAATTTTTCAATTTCGACAAGAATTTCCGGAGTGATAATTTTATTCTCATAAATACCCCAATTCAATTCATTCAGCAAATCAAGTGATTCATATGGGATACCTGAATATAGAAAATGCTCCACACTTTGCATACTACGTTTCAAACTGGAAACATAAACTTTATCAAAACCAAGATTTTTGTACTTTAGAAAAAAATGTTTTGCCTGTCTCCTTCCTTTCTCATTAATATCTGAATCGACTCCGGAACCCTGGACAATGTTTTTATTATTGTAATCAGTTTGGGCATGGCGAATAATATAAATTAGTTTGTCTTCCTTTATTTTTGTGCCCATATGAATAACCCTAAGTAATTCTACGTTTTCCCAAAAAGTCAATCTATTTTCATCCTTGACACAAATCAACTAGCCATTTAGATAATGTATCAACTTGCTAGTTAAAATTTTTTCACTAACAGCGTGTCTTAAAACAGTACTATGTTCCCTTCGGCTCCGCTCTGGGAACAATCTACCGACCTTTTCAGACAGGCTCTAAGCAATCATACCAACTGCTTTCAGATTGGAATAACCGGGAGTTATAGCAAGAATGTAAGATGGAAAAAGTTATTAATGACTATATAGAAGCTCATACAGATGATGTTTCGTTTTTATTGGATGAACTTATAACTGAAACTGAGAAAATTACCGGGCATGCATCTTGGAGCATCGGAAAAGTAGAAGGTAAGTTATTACAACTTTTAATAAAAATTTCTAACGCAAAATCAGTTGTAGAAGTTGGGACATTTACTGGCTATTCCGCCCTTGTCATTGCGGAAGCCTTGCCGCAGGATGGTATCTTGACAACCTGTGAAAATAACAGGGAGTATGCCGATATCGCTAAAAGATATTTTGACAAAAGTCCGCATGGAAAGAAAATTCAGATAAAATTTGGATCTGCACTAACATCACTCAAAAGCATAGCATCTGAAAGTCAGGATTTTATTTTTATCGATGCAGATAAACCTTCATACGATAACTACTTTGAAGAAGCTCTGCGGATAGTGGTTTCTGGAGGCTTGATTTTTGTCGATAACGTACTTTGGCGTAATAAAATATTTAAGAAAGAAATTTCAAATGAGAATGCCAAAGCAATTGCTGCTTTTAATGAAAAAGTCAGACAAGAAAAACGTGTTGAAAAAGTGATGCTAAATATTAGGGATGGTGTATATCTAATTCGGAAGATTTAAGAGCCTGTCCTCAAACACTACTATGTTCCCTTCGACTCCGCTCTGGGAACGATCTACCGACCTTTTCAGACACGCTGTAAGTAATTTCTTCCTTTACTTTTGTGCCCATATATAATACCCCGACACCTGTAATTTTGATTTTTTTTTCCAAACAAATAAATCAAGCCATTTATCTATACGATAACCGAATTTGAGTTCTATTTTTCTCTTCCACCATGGCAATAAATTTAGCATTGTTGAATTACGTCCCCGTATTGGGTATACTGTCAATTCAGTAAAATCACGAAACATATAAGCAATTCCATCTTTGGAAAAACGATAAAAATCTTGGAAATAAAGATTAAGTGGTGCATGGTATTTAAAAAGAAAAGGCACATAGGCAAGTACATAACCTTTATCTTTAAGTAATGCATAAATGTTTTCTACCGCTCTTATTGGATCGTATACATGCTCAAGGATACTCATGCATATAATTCCATCAAAGACTTCTTTTGGCAATGTAGAAAAATTACAAATATCACATATTATATCAGGATAATCTTCAAATCTATTAATATCAGCTGTCAATATTTGTTCTTTCTCAAAAGCTGCATAATGCTGCCGAGACGATTTCCCAAAATCAAGTATTCTGTTACAATTTGAAGCCATAAAAGGAATTTTTTGCTCAAGAAATTGCTCAGGTTGGTATGCAAAGGAACTATCAATACTTAGATTCCGAACTAAATCAGCTAAATAATCATTCATGTTCATAGCATTGATTTAATAAGAGATATACTGTTTCTCACACCAGCTGTGTTTAATTGAAAATTATGAAAATTTTCTTTCCTATGGAACGCTGTATTTACCGAAGTGGCAAGCGATTCAGGTTTCATCTGCCCATAATCCAAAGAGACAAACCGGCCTACTTTGTGAAACGTATCCGCTCGTAGTTTTTGTTCTTCCTCTCCTCTATGTGAGTAAGGAATAATCACAGCAGGTATTTTTGCTATATACACATCCATTACTGAATTGTAACCACCTCTCATTATAGCCAACTTGCTTTGTTGTAAAATATCCGCCACATCGATACGGTGCCTTTCAATAAGTAAATTAGCATCTTCATATTTTTTAAGATCATTGTATTTTTCCACACTCAATTGTGCTGAAACCAATAAATGCCACCTGAAATTTTTTAATTCAGTTAACTCCTTGGCTGCAATAGCACACATAAGCATTGAATATCCAAAATCATGACCTCCACTACCAGTAGATACGACGATCTGATTCTGGGCTAAGACTTTCGAACCTACATTTGTTGCAGTAGACGATATTACATACCCAGAATAATGTATTTTTTCTGCAATTTTATCAGCAAATGGAAACGTTTTGGATAAGGGGATAAAACTTTCATCACCATGTACCAGAACCATATCATAATATTTGTGAATTAGCTCGACAGTGGCTAAAAGTCTTTCTTTCTTAGACTCTACAAGAATATCCCTGATAGATGAAATAATAATTGGACGCTTGACAGCTTTATGAGCCATTTCAAGAAGCGGTAACAATTCAAAGGAAAATTTTCTACGGCCAAAATGATAAAGTTCTGTAATTAAAATATCTGGTTTGAATGTATTAAACGTAGCTAGTAAATGAGCTGTACGCTTCTTTTTAAAATTGTCATCAATTTTCTTTCCATAAACATCGGTTAAAGTAAAATCCTTTACATTTGACAGTTTTATCACAGGACTTTATC
>JBCCIA010000494.1:0-4322 GCA_039028475.1 Spirochaetota bacterium
ATGCGATAAGTAAAACAATACCCGCAACTGTAACTTGGAAGAGAAAGAAATACAAACTACGCCCAGGAATCGCTGGCCAAAGGTCAAATAAAAGGTTGGTGACAAAACCAGCCAGCACAAGCGGTAGACTTGCATAACTCATCAAAACCAATGATTTGCCATAGGAACGATTTTTCTTACAAAATACAAAGGAAAAAAAGAAATGTGTGCTCGCGATAAAAGTTACATACAAACACCAAACCAGGGGAAAGTATAGCATCCGATCCCAAGGGAAGAACAAACTCCCCTTCATCTGCATCGAGGGAGCTTGGCGAAAGACTTCAGATAGCTCTACTGGATAGACAACACCACGTATTTGTTGCAAGAGATGGGGAACGAGTAATAATCCGGTACATGTGAAAATGGCAAAGGAAAAGGACTTTAGGGTACATCGTATGAGTTCTCTATTGCGCAACCCTCTTAACCCTTGAGAGAATTCTTTGGTGTGGAACAGTAAGGCAAAGAGATGTTGGTAGTAAAAATTACATAAATCTTTAGATACAGCATAGCTGCGAGCAAAGAGTTTCATTTCGCATATTCCTGATTTTCAAATTTTACCACTTACTAGTGGTACTTCCAAAATAACTTGCATATATGTTTTGTCAATATTTTTCAAATATGTCATTTGTAGCAAGCTTTATAAAATTGCCTTTTCTGAAAACCTAACTCATACTTAACCTTTCCTTGGATGTATTGAGCGTTATTTCTTCTGTTTTGCCAGAACTTGTGAAATTCCTGCATCCATTTTGTCTACGGCTTTATCGGCGAGGTAGTCTACTTCTGAACTTTGTACCAAAAGGTCCTTCGAGTCCCAAACGTAACCTAAGCCAAAGATCCGCTTCAAGCGCAGCAGCCAATCCCATTCAATACCACTCTTCTTACGCAAGTTGACAATAATCGTCCCAGACTCTACATTTATAAGCTTTAAAGAAAAGGTATCGATCCTATCTTTGGGGTAGGTTTGGATAATTTTCCCTGCTTCATCTTTTTTGGGCGGTACAACCAACAATTTCGCTCTGCCCAGGACGATTCCATCGACTCCGAGAAATTTACCCATTTTCGCTGCAGAATCTTGATCGATGAGACCAGAACGGGCAAAATTTTGTTCTTCCAGAATTTTGTTGATATACTTTTGATTCCTTTCTAAAACTTCGATGCGGTCGGTTTGTAAAAAATGCAAAGCGAGGGCATCGGTAAACTCTTTATTTACATTTTTATCTTCGATCTCCAGCGGAAAAATTGCGATCTTACGCAAAGATTTGATTTCTTTTTGGTTCGATGTCACCCCTACTTGGATGGTAGAACAATTTGTGCTTAGGGCAAGCAGTCCTAAAACTAGGACAAAGCTAAGTTTTTTCATTGATTCTCCTTTGCTTAGCGAAACTATAAAATTTAGTGAATCTCTTTGGTTACTGGTTTCGATTTAAAAAAATTCTTTTCCTTTCCCTTTTTTTGTATCCAGCCGCTTTTGTCTACGGAGAAAGTTATTCTTTCAACCAATTTGACGATCGTTTTTACGCACAAGGGGGAGCCATTGCACCAGGTGTCAGCCGTACCTGGAATATCTTTACCTTTCCTATACCTGTTGGCAAAAGCCTTAGCAGCTATGCTTTTACACCTTTTGTGCATACAAATTTCTTTTCTATGCGCGGTGGTAGAGCAGAAGAAAAAGCCAGAAAGTATGGTGTACGTGGGGCTGCCGGAGGTGAAATATCTGATTCCTATGAAATCAACCAGCATTGGGGAGTGATGCTCCTAGTCTCTGCTTCTGCTGCTTACGAAGAATTCTACCAATTGCAAAAAGTGACCGAACAAGGCTTGGCCGGAGAAGCTCTAACTTCCCTTTTTTACCACAACTCCTATCTCTTCACCAGCCTAGAGGGCGGTCGAGGTTTTCAAAGATTAGATTCCTATGGGCTTGTTTACAACGCCTATTCCTACTATATAGAGTACTCGATCTTGTTCAAACGTCTACACCTTAGGTTGAATTTACAGCTAATCTACCCGGAAAAGAGTCAATTCGTCACAGGTAGAGCGAGAGAAGTTGGCCAGGGAGAATTTCTCAGTGGTGGCTCCGTAAGTTTTTGGGATTTCCCAGGATTCCAGTACCTACAACTTTTCGCGTACACTTTAGCAGAAAAGCTACGTATTGCTAGGAGAGAGTTTGGCTTTGCTACAGATAGCACTTTTTCGCCGCGTGGCCGTTTTCTCTATAGGGGGATGGAAGGCAAAACGAAGTACTGGCGCAAACTACTTTCCCTGGAATTCGCTGGCTTTACCATTTCTGGAAAACGCTATCGCAAAGAATACGACTGGCAAATTTTTGCAGGAGAAGATAGTACAAATGCGTATATTGCCTACCTAGTCAGTGATTTCAAAATAGGAGAAAGTAACTTACGTTTGGGAGGTTTGCAGGCCAGCAAAGACCGCACACAAGGCACAGATAGGGAAAACAATGGCTACCAGGCGATCCAAGCCGAGGCGAGAATTTTTGGCGGTAGAAGTTCCTTCTTTTTGCAACACAGTTTGGAAGACCCAGCTTATTCCACCTTCCAAGATTTTGGCGAAACAGAACGCACATACCGCTCTAGAGGTTTAGAGCTAGCAAGTGCCGGATTTTACTATCCAATCCAAAGGCAATGGCAAGTCTCCTTGTTGGCCAACTTTGGCAATTGCTTCCAGGGAAAAGGCGGAGAGGCTATTCTATCACTCTACTACCAAGACATCAGGCTGGGCTTTCTTACCGCTTCCGTAACCAAGGCTTATCTAAAAAACCACACTCCAGAAAGTTTTATTTGGCAAGAATGGCAATTAAAACCAAAGTACCGAGAATTCACCAGGTTTTACCTATCTGCTGGACTCACGTTTTAAAACGGTTTGCCCTACTAGCAGGAAGCAATAAAGTGGGCAAAGATCTTCTTGCCAGTGGCATCGCTCTCTGGATGCCACTCCACACCGAGCATGTTCTTGTAGGAAATCGCCTCTATGATGTCGTCCTCTGATTTAGCAATGATTTGGAAGTCAGGTGCAAGCCTGTGGATCGCTTGGTGGTGTATCGAACAAACGGCAACCTCTTGCCCCAATAGGGCCCCTAAACGAGAATCTGATGTGATTCTCACGATGTGGTTGGAGGGACTTTCGGTACAACCGTGGACATGTAAAGAGATGTCCAAATCCTTTTCAATATCTTGGTACAAACTCCCTCCAAAATGTACATTGAGCAGTTGCATCCCATAGCAAATTCCCAAAACAGGTTTATTAGCTTGGTAAAAGGCATCGATAATAGCACATTCCCAGTTAACCCTCTCTGGGTGTTCTTCCTCATACAGATCGGGGTATCTGGAGGTCTCACCATACAATTTGGCAGGAATATCATTGCCCCCAGATAGTATAACGCCATCGCAGAGTTCCATAACCTCTCTAGGAGAAATCTCTGGAGTCAACATGATAGGAATCCCTCCCATCTCTTGTACCCGTTGGCAATAGTCTCTTTTCAAATAATAGTAGTCTTTTTCTCGTTTTACCACAGTCCCCTCAGGACCATCTATGCTAACTGTAATGCCAATGATTGCTTTTTTCATGCTATTTCTCTGGGAACTCTTTCTTTTGACTATAAGCCATAGGAAAAAGTTTTTTTACAAGTACAAAACACCTACACCTTCTTAGCACCCTGACGGGCTAAAACTCCCTGGAAGGAAGGCCAATACCCCCAGGCGATAATGAGCTGTAAAATTACAAGAGCAATCGCCATTGCCAAACCTTGGGGGTCTAAAAAGACATGGTACAATAGGATATTTATCGTAATGGGCGCGATTAAGATAAGGGCCAGTGGAACAAACATACCGCTCAGAACCATACCACCTGCCAGGACTTCAATCGCTTTGACAATAGGGAACAAATAAGGAGCAGCCACTAAACCATCAATAAAGGCTTTGCCCTGAGGAGTCATATCCGGTTCTGGAAGAAAATGCAAAACAGAATTCACACCAAACACTAGAAAAATCATCCCAAACAAAACGCGTGCACCGAGTACCAGTTTACTCATAAAATTCCTCTCTACAATTATATATTTTTCTGAACAAGGCTATTGGTAATCCAAAATAGCTTTGAGTTTTTTAGAAGATTGGAATACACTACCATTCGGTGTCAAACCGTTTATACCAAAGCTAAGGATCTCAGCATAGGCTTCGCTAAAATAGGTATATACAGAGTCCTTATCAGAATCAAAAGCTCCGCAGGTCGTGAGCATTGCACAGCGTATCACCCAGTACAATATCTCGGGG
>JBCCIA010000495.1:0-4303 GCA_039028475.1 Spirochaetota bacterium
ATTACAGATAAAACCATTCACTACTTGGACGAAATGACGAGTATTGTTACCGTGCCCATTCAGTTCAGTCCAAACGGAAATCTCTTAGCGTATATAACAAGTGATGCTGAGTTTATATCATCCTATCCACAATATACACTAAAAATATTCAATATACAAACTGGAACGGAAATTTGGAAATTGTTAGAATCGGCTGTAATTAGTAGAAGTTTGTGCTTTAGTCCAAGCGGCAAAATGATAGCTTCAGGTTCAGAAGACCATAAGATACGACTTTGGAACACAGAAACAGGACAGCTCCTACATACCTTAAAAGAACACTTAGCTTTGAGCTTGGTTTTTAGCAATGACGGAAAAACTCTACTCTCTGGCTCTTATGATGGAACTATCAGGCTTTGGGATGTAAATAGCGGTAGATTGGTAAAAACCCTAACAACAGGTAAGTATGCAATTGGTAGTCTCGCCTTAAGTCCAGACAGAAGAATTTTAGCAATTGGCAAGCAAAACACCTCACCTTTACTAAAAAACCATAGTATCTTTTTGTTAGATGTGGCAACAGGTCGGCGTGTTGTTGTGTTGCGAGGGCATAAAGACTCGGTGAATGGTTTGGCTTTCACTTCTGATGGCAATACCTTGATCTCTGCTTCCGAAGATGCAAGCCTGAGAGTTTGGGATAGGAAGACAGGAAATCTGTTACAAGTGATACAGGAAGAGAATTACCCTATCGATAGTTTACAATTGCTATCAGATAAAAAAACCGTTGCTTCGGTCTCTGCAACTGGTATCAAATTGTGGAAAAAAGTACAGGATAATAGCCAAGGAACATTTAAAGGGCATGCCGATGCTATATACGAATTTGTCGTTACAAAAGATAACAGTTCTCTTGCCACCCTTACTATGGACGGAAGCATCAAACTTTGGGATTTACAATCAGGAAAAGTTAGACATATCCTTAAAGGCTACAGCAATCACTACTCTACATTGAGAACCTTTAGTTCTAATGGAAATGTTCTGGCTTCTATCGCAAATGTAAATTCCAAGTTTACTTTCGATTTGTGGAATATGAAGTCGAAACAAAAGATCCAGGTTAGACGAAGGGGGACCTATTTTAATCCACAAAAAGTAGCCATTAGTCCTAACAATAAGTTGTTAGCCTATATAGACCAAAGAGATGACATTTTATTGTTAGATGCAAAAACAGCTAAAGTCAAAGCAACACTCCATTTAATAAACCTCCCCAAACACCTTAACTTTAGTCCCAATGGAAAATTCCTTACGTTCCAAACCGGAGATAAAATCAAAGTATACAACCCAAAGACAGATAACATTTTGTATACTTTTCAGACAGACTCTACTCCCCACTCGCATTTTAAAGGAACGGCATTTAGCCCAGATGGAAATATCCTGGCTTTTCAGACAAAGGAAGCTATTCAACTTATCAACATGAAAACTGGTCAAAAGGTTCATTCTTTCCAAGGAAAATCTTCCGGTATGATAGCATTCAGTCCAAGCGGGAATACAATCGCTACAAACCTTTTTGGTGTGATTCAGCTTTGGGATATAAAAACGGGAAAAAAAGTCCATACACTCAAAGTATATAAGGGTAAAGTTCTTCCAGATGGATACACAAGAGAATTAGCTCCCGCTTCTAAACTTGTATTCAGTCCAGATGGAAGTGTTTTAGCGACCAAGTATATAGGAAAACACCGAAAATCTGACGGCACTGCTATTTATGAGGTAGAGGGAACAACAAAGTTCTGGGATGTGAAAACAGGAAAGCAAATACAAAGGCCGGAGCGAGATTCTACTTTAGACTTTGTTTTGCATTCTGACAACAGAACCGTAACTTTTATTGATAACCAAGAGTATCGTATAAAGCTCTGGAAAGAGAAAATTCGTCCAATACGTTCTGCTTGCGAAGATCTCCGGCTTCAGATGCGACATTGGATAAATCTAAGGGATAAACGTTCCTATCTAAAACAAATCTTTTATCCAAATATACCTCACTTTGATAGGAGTGTTGTGCAGGATATTTTCAACCAATGCAGTATCCTTTTGAAAAATTAATTTATCCTTCGAAGGGGGTCATGAAATTCCACGAAAAGTTCTTGCCCACTTAGGAGAATATCTGAAGAGATAATAGCAGAGGAAATAGTTTATGAATTTAGAAACATACATCCACCACTTTTTGCTGTATTCTGAAAATCCAGAGAAAACATTTGCTTCTATTCAAAAAAACTTAGATCTTATAGAGGCATTTCCTGTAGCCAACTTTGGTGGGTTTTACAGTGGTATGCTATGGTTGCAAAATTCCTATTTAGAAATTGTCATCTATCCCAAAAACATACCAGCTCCTAACTCCAATGATTCGAACGTTAGGTTTGTTTGTATCGCTTTAAAGTGCAATCGTACTGCTGATGAAACATATGAGTATTTGACTAAGCATAACATATCCTGTAGCAAAGTTTTGGACGAAAACGTACAAGATAAGGATGGGAATGTAACTACCATAGCAAAAATCATTCTGTTACAAGAATACGTGCAGGACTTTAGAATTTTCTTTGTTTTTCATACCAATGATTTTTTCGAACAGATTGAAAAAAGAATTAGTCATAACTCATCACCAAGTTTTGATTCTTTTGAGTTATCATTGACAAATCCAGAAAAAATAAAACCGTTATTTCGCAGTATGGGAATCAAGGAATTGGCACAAGATACATTTGTCACGTCTAAAAAGCAAACCATAGTTTTAAAAAGATCAGCATCTAGCTCTTCGGAAATATCCCGGTTTACAATATCTAAGGAAAATACTCATATAGACTTGGTTGGAGAAAAATATTATATAGATGACTAAAAGTTAGATCTTTAGTCTTACTATTCAATTATACTCTTACAAAAATTATTTTAGCAAACGCAAAACTTTCTCTGGTGGTCTGGTTTGGATAGCAATGCTGCCTGTATCCACAATAGGGCGTGCCAGGAGTTTGGGGTTTTCCAACAACAGTTTTTCGATGGTTTGGCTATCATTTAGATCATAGCTATGTTTGCCCAGGTCTTTGGCTCTTACCAATTCTGCAATAGGTACATCGATTCGTTGCATAAGATTTTTAATTTGCTCCGAACTTAAACCTTGTTTTTGGTATTCGTAGGTTTCGAATGGTATTTGCTTTTCTTGCAATAATTTCAGTGTTTCCCGGCTTTTGGAGCATTTTGGATTGTGGTAGAATATCGTTGGCATAGGAAATCCTTGTTTGAGACTGTTTGTATTGTCAAAAACAATCCCTAGGCTTTTGAAAAATAGCTAAGGAAAAGGGATTGCAGTTCCATTTTGGCTTGAAATTTTGGGTATAGCTGTATTTTAGAACCGAGGGTAAGCCATGAAGCGAGTTTTATATGTATTTTTCCTAGTTATGTTTGTTGTCCAATGTGCGGAATCAGTGAAAAGTATCAGACAAAAAGAGAAACGCAACAAATGCGGAATGGCCGGTAAAAATGGTTTCACCGAATTCCAGGGCTATGGTTCCTACGATGATGCTGTCGAACTTTGCGATAAGAAAAATCTGATCCTTCCCACTGCAATCCAATACAACAGCATCTTTCACAGCTCCAAAAAAGATATCATCAAAGGTTGCACCCGCATCTACGAACGTCCGATTTGGCCGCTACGTGGCTACTGGACGAATAAGGGGACGCAGTTTGACATGGCAACAGGTCGAGAGGACATTGTTCCCCAAATGCCTGGTATGATCCGCTGTACGGAAATTACTTCGAAATAGAAATTAAAAGGATTAGAAAACCAAATCGTTTTTATTTGAATTTGAAAATAAAATTATTTTTGCAAAAGAAGTTATGCGGAGATAAAGGGTCATTTCCTATTGACATATTCAAATGAATCATTTTATTATACGGTATCACGATTTTTAGAGAAAAAATATGGTAAATATATTTGCAATAAAGGGTGATAAGCTTAGGCTCAAACAGAATTTAAAACAACAAATTGGAGGGGTGAATGAATATGACTGGCGTATTATTGAGGACTTTGCAAGTCAATCCTATACAACGGTTGAAAAGACTAAAGAAGGTCGTATACTTTTGGTTAAGAAGAAAATGAAAGGTGAAGATACTTCAAATAGTCTGATTGATGAAGACTTCAATATGAACCGATCTTATACAGTTAAAAATACCAATATACATCTTCGAAAAGTTTCTGTTTCTTTGTTAGAAGTCCCTGGATTGCGCTTTGATCTTAAATATTTTGAGGATGATTCTAAACAAAAATCAATAGATTATTCACTACATCCACAAT
>JBCCIA010000496.1:0-4287 GCA_039028475.1 Spirochaetota bacterium
AGTTGATCTAGTTTCCCATTGGTATACCATATTATGTCGTTCATTCCTTTATAGGAGGCTTTCATTCCTTTTTATTTTTTTTTAGAAAATAGCTCCGTATTCAATTCATAAAACCTGCTGTAAAGAGCAAACATTTATGAATTGAATACGGTGGCCAAAAGGCAAGCTGCAAGAGCCTGTAGTTTGGTTTAGGACAAACTCTTATGAATGAACCATAAGAAGCAAACTTACCAGAAGTACTAAAATAGTTTTTTTCACCTAAAAACAGTAAATACCAAAAAGAAAAAAACTACATACACTAGTTGTTCTCTAAAGAACCTCCAAACGTTCTCTGGTGTGCACGAAAAATTTCATCTACATTAAAATAAACGCGGTAGGAATCTCCCGTTTGTTTGTTTGTAGCAACAAATACATCATAGCGGTGGCCATTGGCTGTAACTAAAGATTGTTGTCCTGGAAAATAGCCCATTATTTCTAAAAAGGCGTATTCCTCATTGATAGTAGTAGCGTAGTAAGCCGATTCTGGAGAGGTTCCATCGCCACTTTGTATAATAGAGCGCATCAGCCCTTTGACCATATAGTTGTGGAAAATAGAGCTACTTTTCCGACCTGTTTTGGTATATATCGTATCTAAATAGACATGTGCCATTATATCGGTATAGTTGTTGGTAAACATAGCATTTGTCTTTTCTAGGGCAGCATCATATCGTTGTTGCTGTAAAAGTTCTTCAATTTCAAGACGGAATTTGACATTGGGCATGTGAGCACGTGAATTTTTATGGCGCGAACAAACAACACGAAACTCCAAAAAATCGATTTTGTTAGGGTCTTCTTGCAAAGTTTGTAAAATCTGCTCACAACTGTTACCAGAAGCGATACTTGGTAAAGTACGTGGACTTTTGTTTTCTCCACTGATGGACTTATCACTGATACTGCTACAATAGGAAAGCGCGAGTAAAATTACAAACAAGCAGTAAGATTTATAAATCTTCCAACGTACTGGGAAAGGTATAATCAAAAAATTAGTTTTCATAGTTTTCTCACATAAACGAAATAGCATTGTGATATGTAAAGAAACAATTTCACTGTGAGAACCAGTATCTTAGCTTGACAGATAAAAGAGGATAGAGAAACATCATCGATGTGCTTGCTGCTAACAGACGCAATGCGTTTTTGAAAACGAAAAGAACTAGCAGAACTCTAAAAAAGTAATACTAACAGTTATGGAAGAAAGAGGCATTATAGCAATCCCTGGTTTTAGCGAACCTGTCAGTTCTTTTACTCATTTATTCGTAACTCCTCTATTTCTTGTCTTAGCAATTCTTTTGTTGATCAGGAGAAAAGGACAAATGGGAACGCTCTTTTACCACCTACTCTATATATTCTCTGTATTTTTCATGTTTTCTATTAGCGGGGTATACCATCTCTTGCAACCAGGTGGTACCCCAAGAGCCGTTTTACAACGTTTGGATCATGCAGGAATCTTCCTCCTGATTGCTGCAACCTTCACTCCTGTACATGGAATCTTATTTACTGGATTTAAAAAATGGGGTATCATCAGCATCATCTGGGTCTACGCAGCAACCGCAATTGCCCTAAAAAGTATTTTTTTTGCTTCCATTCCAGAGTGGCTGAGCCTAACGCTGTATCTAACAATGGGTTGGATTGGCGGCTATTCCGGCTATCTCGTTAAAAAGGAGTATGGTAACAAACTCCTATCTCCTTTGGTACTCGGCGCTGTTTACTACACAATAGGCGCTGTAATAGACTTCCTGAAGTTCCCTGTATTGATCAAAGGTGTATTAGAAGCGCACGAAATCTTCCATATCTTTGTAATTTTAGGAGTCTTTTACCATTGGAAATTCATATACTCGTTTGCTAACAAAGAAAATTTTTTGCATTAGCTAGTTTTTCTATTAAAAAGATTTTTTGCAAATACCTATCTGACTTGACAATTAACAAATAAAAGCAAAAATTTATGCATGCACTACTACATTTTAAAATGTGAGGGCTGTGGGACTCCTTTAGCAAGTAACGTTAAGAATTGCCCCTATTGCAATCGTTTGAATAGCCACAAATCACTTGTTACCGATGCAAATATCAAAACGAAGAAAAAAGGCTTGGTAATCAAAGAAGGAGCGCACTTACAAATTGGCAAAGACCCAGATGCCACTGGACAACGTGATTGTCCCTTCTGTGGCGATGTTTGCTCACTTACACAAGAAAAATGCTACTCTTGCGGCAATAGAATTATCATCAAATCCATGCACATCCAGTCATTAAAAGTCAATGGCGGCAAGCTCAGCATTTCTGGCGGTGGCAAACTGACAATCGGTGGGTCCACAAAACAGGACAAAAAATTAGCCAAAGCAGTAAAGAAAAACGACTTGGCAGGGGCAAAAAAAGCCATCAACGATGGAGCCAATCCAGCTTACGAATTCAAAGAAGGTTCACTCGTTACAATCGCCGCGGCAAACGGCAATGAAGAGATGAAAAAGTACCTTTTATCTATAGGGGTACCCTAGTTACTAGATAAAGTATGAGTTATTCCCAAAAAGTATCCTGTCCCTCCTGTGGTTCTCCGCACGTTCTAGAAAATCCAGCTATCGTCCAGATCACTTGCAACCACTGCCATACCCTATTTTACTGGGATACAATTAGCACCAAAGATAGTGGAAAGAAAACCAGGCTTATGCCCGCAATATCTGGTTTAACGATTGGTACAACAGGAAAACTCAAAGGAGAAGAGTTTCGAGTCCTTGGTAGGGTTCGCTATGCTTACAAGCATTCGCAACAATTTCAAAAAGATGGTCATTGGGAGGAATGGTACATAGAATGGGGTGGTGATACGGCTTGGTTGAGTGAAGATATGGGCGAACTGATCTTAGAACAGGCTGTAAGAAGCAAACAAAAACCAGAAAAGAAATACTTACGACCGGGCAATAGCATCCGCATTGGAGGGGAAAGGTTTTTAGTAAGAGAAGCGGGTCTGGTTCGTTGCCAAGGAGCAGAAGGCGAGCTACCATTTCAAGTGACACCAGATAAAACTTACTTTTTTGCAGATGCGACAAGCTTAAATGGTAAGGTTTTCTTAAGCATCGAACATACAACACTCAGAAAATATAGTATGTATAGTGGCCAGCGCCTGAAAAAAGGTGACATTAGCTTCCAAGCTTTAGCAACAGAGCATCGCAAAGCGAGTGAAGCCCTCCGCTGCAGCAATTGTGGCAGTCCTATTGAAAGATTAGATGACCAAATCAAAACCATTGTATGTCCGGCTTGCCACTCCGCCCTACAGGTAGAAGAAAATGTAACCCACCTTTTAGGTCTTACCAAACCAGAACTAGCTACGGTATTCCAAATACCCCTGGGGCGCGAAGGAAGTTTACTCAATAAAAAGTGGACTGTAATCGGTAGAGTGCGTAAGGATTGGCTTGGCTCTGAGACAGGTTATGATCTGGAATACCTAGTCTATAATGCAAAAAGAGGCTATATGTGGTTGGTAGAAAGCGAAGGTGAATTTATATTGGAGAAACCTACCGATACGGTTCCCCTCAAAAGCCTTTTTAAAGACAGAGCAGTGGGTTCTTCGAAAAAAATTGGCAATCAAATCTATCACGTTGTAGATTCAGGTAAGATGAAAACCACTTATATGGATGGTTCCCTACCTTGGGTAGAAAAAATCGGTGATATTTCCCAGTATGTCGACGCAGAAAACAATGTCCATACCTATACGGAAGAACATCGTTTGGAAGCACTCAAAGGTCAGCAATACAAGACCACAGAGATTGAATTTTTCCGTGGGATAAAAGTTTCTGTAGAGGAAATTAAAAAAGCATTTGGTGCAGAACCAAGACAACAAAAATTCAAACCTTCCCATCCACACCGCAAATCCTCCCATTCAAGTTCATCAGGAATTTCTTTGTTTGTACTCATTATTCTGTTTTTAATTTTCTTCTCTATGATAAAAAGATGCACCTGCGGCCCAAGCTACTACAGGCGTAGCCCTTCCGGGGGTGGCTACCGCTTTGGTAAGTAAGCAAAGTACGTTAAAAGACATCCCTAATACCACTTTCCAGCCAAACCTCACTCCATCTGTTGTTCGGTCGAATGAATAAGCTCCTGGATACGGGCTTCTGCAATACTCTCTGCAACAGGGTAGAGGCTGCTGCCTAAAATCTCATCAGCGTGTCCTCCTCTGTCCGTTCTGCTGTCCATGCATCACTCCGTCTCTTTGTTAGTGTGTCTGTCTGATCTCTCACCAAAATTAAGCAGCAGACTGGTCTC
>JBCCIA010000497.1:0-4281 GCA_039028475.1 Spirochaetota bacterium
ATTATTCCACCATTTATGAAGAGAGTGCTAAACGCCGTATCGGTGTGGCAGAAAAACTTCGCAAGCTGCCATTGGCATTCTTCGCAGAGAAAAACCTTTCTGATCTTACCTCAACAATTATGAATGATAATACAGAGTTAGAAACAGTTTTTTCACATGCGATCCCTCAACTCTTTGCTTCACTTATCAGTTTAACACTTATAAGCATTGGTCTGCTTTTCTACAATTGGCAGATGGCTCTAGCATTGTTTTGGGTAATCCCTATTGCTACATTAATGGTTTTAGGGCCTAAGAAAATGTTTTTAACTCATAATCAAAAAATATACGATTCCAAAAGAGCAGTCACAGAAGACATCCAAGAAGGTTTGGAAACGATACAGGAAATCAAATCTTACAATCAGGAAGATAAATACATGGCAAAACTGTCAGAATCTCTTGCTAGCTATGAAAAAACTCTAACGAAAGTGGAGTTACTAGGTGGAGCTATCCTCAATAGCGCTCAAGGGATTCTCAAGCTGGGGATGCCCAGTGTTATCATTTTGGGTTCCTACCTTATCAGTGCGGGAACCATTGGTCTAATAACCTATCTTATGTTCCTTATAATCGCTTCCCGAATATACGAGCCGATAAATGAAGTTTTTATGTTTTTAGCAATGCTTTTCTTTCTCGACATTCGCCTAAACCGTATGCAGGGAATGGAATCTCTTCCTATACAAACAGGAACTACAGATTTCACACCTGAATCGTATGACGTATCTTTTGACAATGTCCATTTTTCGTATGAGTCTGGAAAAAAGGTATTGGATGGAGTTTCTTTTACAGCCAAGCAGGGGGAAGTCACTGCACTCATAGGACCTTCTGGAGGGGGGAAGAGTACAGCAGCAAAACTGACAACCCGTTTTTGGGATATTGATTCGGGGAAGATCTGTCTTGGTTCTACTGATATTGCAACAGTAGAACCAGAGGCATTGCTGCGATACTATGCAGTAGTCTTCCAAGATGTGGTGCTTTTCAATGCATCCGTAATGGATAATATTCGTGTTGGTAAAAAAGATGCCAGTGAACAAGAAGTCTATAGAGTGGCTCAGTTAGCACAATGTGACGAGTTTGTCAAACAATTGCCTGATGCTTATGAAACAATTCTCGGAGAAAATGGAGAAACACTTTCAGGTGGTGAACGCCAACGTATATCCATAGCGAGGGCCTTATTAAAAGATGCTCCCATTGTTCTTTTGGATGAAGCGACTGCTTCGCTGGATGCGGAGAATGAAACGAAAATACAGGCTGGTTTATCAGAGCTTATCAAAAATAAAACAGTTCTCATCATTGCCCACCGCATGCGAACTATAGCCAATGCAGACAAGATTGTGGTTCTGTCAAAGGGAGAAGTAGTGGAAATGGGAAGACCCCAAGAGCTTTTAAAGCAAAAAGGAATCTACGCAGGTATGGCCAATCGCCAATTGCTAACAGTGTGAATTTACAAGCAATTTTTGAATCTCAATTGACAAGACATTCCTATCTCATATTGTTAAGTGAATTCATTTTTAATCTACTTGAGGAAGAACCATGCAAGACTTGCGAGATATGATTCTAAATCTGGTATCGCCAGATGACGAGAAAAGAAATCGATCCAAGTTCTTTTTTCTCAGTCTTTTCTACGACACGATCTCTAAATCTTTGCCTGGAAATCCATATGAAAATTTCGCAGAAAACATTGCATCAGATAAACCAAGTCGTATACTTGATATTTGTTCTGGAACAGGGTATACTGCCCGAACCCTCGCAGGTCTATTGCCAAATAGCCATATTGATGCTCTTGATATTTCCCCAGAGATGTTAGCTGTTGCCACAGAGCGCAGTGAAGAAGAACGGTTAGCAAATATCCATTTTCATAAAGAAAGTGCTGCTCAGCTTCCCTTCGAGAATGAAACTTTTGACGCCGTTTGTGTGAGTCTAGGGTTGCATGAATTGCCGACAGTGATCCGTACTGCATCTCTAAAGGAATCCTTTCGTGTGCTGAAGCCAGGAGGCTCTATGTATGCAATGGATCTGGACCGTCCCGATTCTTTCGGTTTTTTGATAGATTTCTACCTGTTACTAGGGGAACCACCGTATTCTAAAGAAGTTCTCTCTGAAGGAATCAGCCAGGCTTTGCAAGAGGCAGGTTTTCAAGTCGCACAAAAACAACATTGGATGGGTGATTTCTTACAGTTTGTCGAAGCTCGTAAACCTTAGTACCAAAACCATAAGTGAATTCACAAATGGACAGGCTTTGCAATTTACAGAAAGTAGTGCATGGATGCTGGCCACAGAATTTGTCGCTCGGGAAAGCAAGTATCTAGGCACTTTTATGGTACTACTTCAATTCTCATACCGGCATTTTTGAGCCTTGTTACAAGCACGTCTCCCAATCCTGTAGCAGGTGTTAGGATTCCGCCTTTCTTTTCTCCGCCCGGAAGTTCTTTTCGTTGCAGTACGAGTGCCAGTGCAGATTCACATAAACATTTTACCGTTACCCTATTGTTGGGATCTCCTTTATCCTTGACAATGGCTTTGATTTTTTTTCCATCGGAAGTTGTTGCTATAAATTTAGCTTCAAAAAAACCATTGTCCATTAGAAATTCAGAAGGCCCTTCCCCTGGGGCTGGTAAAACTTTTTGAATGACATCCCTGATTGCCGGATTTTGAGTAATATTCATACCAATGCTTGTTGCTGCTAAAATTCCGGCAGCCTGGATAAAAGAAATCCCGGGAATAGGAGCCAAATACTCGTGGTAGGTAAAATTTTTGTTGTATTCTTTTCCTTCTTCTGAAAGTAAAGCATTGCTTCTCCGAACAACACGGGTATTGATGGGCGCCATAAAAAATGGAGCTACCCATAACCATAAGTCAGTATCAAATTTAGGAAGAACCTGATCCCTACTTCTATCGCGTTCCGATTCTGTTTTTTGCTGCTCCGGATTTAAAACGATAGGATCTAAAAATTGCTCTATTTGTTCCTCTTCTGTTAGAGTCAATGCAGTATTTAAGGTTCCCCCGTTAAAACCTCCGAAGACCTGGAAAAAGCTTTTTACTTCCAAACATTGTTGCTTGAGACTCTCTTTAATATATTTTGCCACAACAAATGTTCCTATATCGGAAGGTACAGAATCAAATCCACACATAGGAATGATTTTTATCCCTTTTACCTTGGCGGTTTCATGATATGTATCGATTAAATATTTTACAAAAGGAGTTTCTCCTGTTATGTCTACATAATCTGTTTGAAAGCGAACACAGGCATCTACAAGTAACCTTCCGTATGTATCATAAGGGCCTACAGTAGTCAATAGTACCCTGGTATTTTTAACCATTGCATCTACTTGTGCAGAGTTCTGACTATCAGCAGTTATAACATCAATTTGATTCGCTCTGCTACCCAGTTCCGATTTGACTTGTTCTAATTTCTGTCTATTTCTTCCGGCTATAGCCCATTTCAGATGAGAAGGTGCATACTCTAAAAAATAGGCAACTGTTTGTTTTCCCGTAAAACCAGTAGCACCATACAGTACTACATCATATATTTTTTCTATTTCCATTCCTATAGCCTGTTATCCTTTTTTGAGGGATATCTTACAAAAAAAGAGATTTTCATTTTTAGATAAAGTAGAAAATTATAACTATGAAAAATTTTCGTATTGTTTCTTTGTGTCCCTCTACAACCCTCACTCTATTCGATCTGGGCCTGGGTACTTCCCTTGTAGGACGGACCAAATACTGCATTAAACCTGAAAACGAAGTCGGAAATGTTGAATCCGTTGGAGGGACAAAAAATCCGAACTGGCAAAGAATTGCTGCACTGAATCCAAGCCATATTCTCTTTAATATGGAGGAAAACGAAGCAGATGATTTAGCCAAAGCCCAAGCCATCTGCAAAACTCTCGTAGACACACCGGTAGATATAGATACGACCCTTCAGCAGCTCAAAAACTTCGCTGAAATATTTGGAGTTTATGACCAGGCCATAGAATGGCAAAATAAAATTCTAGATAAATTAAATGAGCTTCAATCTATAGCGAAAACAGATTTTAGTTTTCTCTATTTTATATGGGATAAACCCAAAATGCTAGCCGGCAGAGGCACTTACATCGATGCCCTACTCTCTGCTGTCGGCGGACGCAACCTGGCTCTTATATTTTCAGAAGAACGTTACCCAAAAATGTCTGAAGGCTTTAGTAGCAAAGCAGATGTTGTATTCTTGTCCAGTGAACCTTTCCACTACCAGGAAAAACACATCCCCAA
>JBCCIA010000498.1:0-4239 GCA_039028475.1 Spirochaetota bacterium
CAGTGGTGTCTAGTTTTATAAATTTTTTAGCAAGCACTTCTGTTTTTTCTCAACATGTGTTCTAGCATGTCTCATGTTACTAGATATGTATGAAGACTTGAATTTTTATAATAACTCATAGTTTTTACTTTTTTATTCTCCCCAAACGATGGTACATTCACGATAGAATAATCCAATCGGAAAAAGTGTATAAGAAGACTTATCAATTGTTGCAATCTTTGTAATTTTAGCTTTTTTCTTTGCATCTTCAACACTTCCCCCTTGGCCATAGTAAAAAACATAAAATAGTGGGAATACAGAACCATAAGAACAGGAGCGCCCAGTTTTCTCTATTTTGGCAGAAGTTAGTGTTGTACCTCTGTAATTATAAACGTGTTGTTGGGTGTTGGTAAATAAAGCCCCTAAATTGGGAGAAGATACACAGTTAGTCAAACCAACTAACACAAATAGTAGGAACGTATGCTTTAGTTTTATCATAGCTTATTCTCCATAAACAAAAGTACAATATCTTCTATAGATACCAAAAAGGATATTCATTGACTCATGATCTATTGTAGATATTTTTAAAATGCCGTTCTTTTTCGCAGTAGACCCGGCAGAAGCATTGCCCCATGAAACTAAACCTAATGCTGCATGAGAACAACTCTTACCACTTTTCTGATTTTTAACATCATTTGTATGGTTAAATTCTCCTGGAAAAGTTACCTTTGAGTATAATATACCATTTACTGGTGCTGTTGCACAGTTTGTTAGAATGAAAATTGTAATAAAAGTGATAGCTAACTTTTTCATATTTTTTCTTAATTTCCTTGGATAATTGTGCAGAACCTATGGTATACAGAACCAAGTATCGCAAATTGCTCGTATTCAACTGTATGAACTTTAGTAATTTTTCCATTTGCTTTGGCCTTTTCTATACTAGAATCACCAACAGCGACTAACCATAAAAACGATTTGGCACAAGCTTTCCCTTTTTTACTAGCTTGAGCATTCTCACCTAAACCTCCAGGTACTGTATTTTTATGATAAACAAGACCACCCATAGTATAGATATCGTATGGAGTTGAGTAGTTTGGTGTGGGGCTTGTATTAGGGGGGGTAAAAACGGCATAGTTAATCCCCGTACAGCCTATTGAAATTAAAAGTAAAAATACAAATGTCACAAAGGTTACTTTATTTTTCATATAAACTCCAAAGATTTTCTTTAGAAATAATAAGTAGAGTCTAAAAAAGTAAAGAGAAAAATAAAACCTTGAAAAAAAAACATATTATATTTTTACTATTACATATTTTTACAACATCATCTAAGGAAATAGGCTACTTTGTATGTATAAAATAGGTCAGAATATTTTTATATCCATTTTTATTTTTGTTTCACTACTATCCTCACTAAGTGCAGAAGAAAATACACTAAATGCTGATGACCAAATATTTATAGAGTTTTCACAATACAGTTGGAAGCCTTCTGTAGTTGAATATACTATAAACCAGAAGAATAGTAGTCTTGTAAGTGGTTCCTTATGGAATTCAATACTGATACCATCATTTGAAGCAAATCCCTTATTAAGTATTTTTGTTCCTACTGCTGATACAACTTTGTATTTAAAGAGTGGAGATGCAAATGTAAATGATGCTCAACTAAGTTTTGGAACTTATTACCATGTTAGCTTTGATGCCTTAAAACATCGAGGGAAGTTTGCCGTAAATGTAAGAGCACCTAATCTAGGAACTTATAATTATCTAACTAACCGTGCACAAACTACTTATTTCATCGGTACTCCCATTGCTTTACAATCAAATGGTTTATACATGCTTGATCCCTTAAAAGTATACAGAGCTGAAATTATTTCTTCTCATGAGTTTTATTTTTTCTCTGATCATGCAAACAAATACCTCCAAGGCTTAGGCATTACTTTTGCACTTAATTCTTATACTGACCAAATTGACAAAAATTCGTATCTTGGTATCTTGTCAAATAACAGTTCTGTTAGTACTACAGACTCTACAGGTGCTACAACTAGTTTAGCTCTATCCGGAACGGACTATGAAGTCGGTAAGCTAACGCAATCTATATATGTGGTTCATTCCTATTTAGGTTTTATATATAGGTATGCCATAAATGCCAAACAAGAATTAGACTTTTCCTATAATCATATTGTAGGAAAGGGACAAGCTAGTTCCAAGGAAAAATATACATATTTTAATTCTTTTCTCTTTCAATTATTACCTCTTCTCGGCTATTCTTCTACAAGCCGCAAAACGGAGTCTGACCTAGATGTAAATGGCTCAGTTTTTGCTTTGGGCTATACCTATAAATTTCAAAATGATTACAGCATTCGAATTTCTTATCTTTCACAAACCATCAATCTTTCTGCGACTAGATCAAAAACTAAGAGTAATAATATCCCTATCAATGAATTTGGTTCATTGCCTACTGCAACAGATAAGACTTCACAGGTGGGGATAGAGTTTCAGATAAAATACTGAGAGCCTATTTACAAAACTGTAGGTTCTTGCAGCTATGTCTTTTATATAAGAGTAAACAGGTTTTAGGACGAGCTGTAAGTAGAGTTATAGTGGGAAAAGGTGAAGTCTAACAAAAGGAATTTCGATTTACAATAAAAGCTATTTTAATAGGGTTTTCTCAATACTATGAAACAAATAAGTCCACTAGAACTTTCCCAAAAAGATGAGGGTTCTTTCTACCTTCTTGATGTCCGCAATCCCAATGAACAAGAGATATGTACCATCCCCAAAACGGATGTGTTGATTCCAGTTGCGGAATTGCCAGAGCGATTCTCGGAAATCCTTGCCTGGAAGGAGAAGGAAGTGATTGTATACTGTCGGAGTGGTGTGCGTTCCCTGCGTGCTTGCGAAATACTAGCTGAAAAAGGTTTTACAGATGTAGCTAATTTACAAGGGGGAATTCTAGCCTATATTGACGATGTAGACTCCTCCTTAGCGCCTTATTAAATATGGGAAGAGCATTTTTCGGAGTTTTTTTTGTTCTTCTTGGTTTTCTATTACTATTCTCAGGGGAGTTTATACTCTTTTGGTTTTCCCTTATGTTCATTTGGTACGGTATGGAAAACATTGCACGTTCCAGTATGGCAAACACTAAAAATAAGAACCCTTTTGAGGAGTTTAGCTCCAGCAATTCGTACCAACCTCAGTCTTATAATGATGATTTCAATCCATCGTCAAAATTAATCCATAAATTACGCCAAGAATTTGCCTTCCAATCAACAAGCAATATTTTTGCTGGTGTCATTGCGAGTGTCAGTGTTCTTATCGCCAAATCAGATGGCCACATTTCGCGCGATGAAATGGAGGCGATTCGTTTTGCTATATCTACCAAACTGGGAGACAATGTAGATCACCAATACGTAAGGAAAATTGTAGATGTCACAAAAGAGTATCTGGACACAATTCATAAGCAACAATTGTTACAATCGATCCTCGATGTAGTGAATTTGTATTTGAATTTGATTGATGTTTTAGTACAAGAAGAAGCAGATACATTGACATTGTTGGTATTTAGCTCTATTTACGAAGTCGCTATCGCCGATGGTGGCATTCATATGCAGGAAGAGATCCTCTTCCAAAGAATTTGCAACCACTTTCGCATTCCTTTTGATTACCAAGCGCAGATCAAACGCTCTGCATACTATAGTTACAATGCACGCAAAAGTCGCCAACGCTCAGAGAATAGTAATTATACCTCTTACCAAGCAGATGTAGATGCTGAAAAGTTCCAGGCGAGTATAGAGCTTTTTGATTTGCAGGATGATTATACAGAGCAGGACTTAGAGAAGGCTTGGAAGAAGTTCATTATGATGTACCACCCTGACAAACACCACAATGCTGCCCCAGAAATCTACGAACTCATGAACAAACGCTTTGTGGAAGCAAAAGATGTCTATAATTACCTAAAGGGATATATAGGAAAAACCAGGCCAAGCAAAAGTTAGACTTAATTTTCTTCTGTGTCGTCTTCGTCAATAGCCAATAAAGATTTAGGTTTGCGTCGGTCGTACAGTGCCAATTTGTATATTACCCTATCTTCAATTCCTTTTTGCAAAGAAAATTCTCCTGCAATGCGGTAGTAAGATTCTCTAGGCTTTTTACCAGCTATCACTAAGTTTATTTCATCTGATAAGGTTCCGTACTTCATGGTATGAATTTTTGTTCTCCATGTTTTTTTCCCATTTGTTAGGGTTATAGAAAAGTCATTGAGAA
>JBCCIA010000499.1:0-4216 GCA_039028475.1 Spirochaetota bacterium
CCAGAGTCCTCTATTAAAAATAAAATAAAAGAATTTTCTCCTTCTTGGAGAATCTTTACCTCTAAGTAAATCCTACCATCCCGAGGTGTAAATTTGATAGCATTGCCTAATAGATTAATAATAACCTGCTTCAACCTACTTTCATCACTGATAACAAATCCAGGAACTTCATTTTTGATAAAAACGATTACCTCGTGCTTTTTTTCAGCAATGGCAAACTGAAACATTTTAACACAATCAGAAATACAGTTTCTAATTTCTACCTTCTCATCGAGAATTTCAATTCTATCAGCCTCAAATTTGGAATAATCTAGTATATCGTTGATGATTGTCAGTAAGAGATTAGAGCTGGAAAGCAAAGTGTCGACATACTCTTTTTGTTCTTCAGAAGTGTTGGTATTTGCTAACAGCTCTGCCATTCCAATCACGCCATTCATTGGAGTACGAATCTCATGGCTCATATTGGATAGAAAATCAGCCTTCAATTTGGAAGCAGACCTAGCTTCCTTCAAAGCCCCTTCTAATTCTAAGTTTAAATCATTTATCGTTTGGACAAATTTCCTAAACTGCTTCAAGACAGGATAAAAAATAAATTTTAGTTCCAGAAAAAGAACCAAAAGGATAAATACAAAAAAGAGCTGCTCCCAAGTTTTGATTCTTTGGATACCATTTTTGGCCTGGATCTCAAATCCTTTGACGATCTTGTCCATAAGATAGAGAAAGGAACCTTCTGCCTTACGAATCTCAACTGCATACTTTTGTAAGCCTGCTTGCTGGCCATCTTTTGTAACGATAGTGCTAACAATGGCTTGTCCAGATGTAAAGATCTGCGTATAAAAGGGGGCAATTTTGGCAAAGAGGTCTTGTAGTTTTTTATCATTTTCACTAGCAACAAACTCTCTTCTATGAATCTCTACGAGTTTTTTATGTGCTCGAGAAAATACTTGTAAGTCTTTTTGCAATATACCCACAAGCGAACTTCGTTCATTTGGAGAAGAAACTTGTAAGATCAAGGCATTTTTGGTGATTCTTTGGCTAAGCATCCTCTGCCTACCTGCTATATTGACAATGGAAGACCTTTTTGTCTCTTTGCGCAAATGGATTTGTAACAAGACCTGATTTCCTAAGGAAAGACAGGCTATGATGGTAATCGCAAAAAGAAAGTATGTTTTGATTCGCTTTATAAACTTATTTATCATGGTAAACTACAGATCCAAATCACTCTCCTCGTACCAAAAAACATATATTGGTAACTTAGGAAGAAGTTTACTATTTTTACAAATAGTGCAAACTAGGCAAGTATTTGTCTAAGGCATGTCTGAAAATAGTTTCACCTGCAAAATAAAGATAAGCCATAAGAGACAATTTTCTGTAGACAAGAAAGTACAGTATGGATAGTTTTTTCGTAAAGTCATAAAAGGTTATTCCCACAAATCTATGCAATTGATCCAACGATTTCTGCCATTTGTAATTCTAGGTATTTTTTCCTTTCCTGCGCTTCTGCACCGCGCAATAGCAGAGAAATTTTTTGTAAACATCTCCTATTGGATGATTTTACTACTATTTATAGCTTGGTTGGTTCTTAGCTACTTATTTTGCAGGCGTGTACTGCAAGCTAAATTAGCTAAAATCCCCCTACTCCTTACCTTTTGTGCTACTCTATTTGTAGGCTTATCAAATGATTTCAAATTCAAAACCAATAGTGACGAGACAAACCTACTGGGTATCAGCCGTAGCCTTTTTTATGAAAGAACCCCTTACAATGCAACGATGGGTAAAAACTATTTTGGTAGCACCAAACCTATTCGAAGAGAAATTGATAAAAGACCCATTTTTTATCCCTTTGTTGTCCAAGCCTTTCACCACATCTGGGGCTACACGATATGGTCAGGTTTTGTAGTCAACATACTGTCTCTTTTTGCCATCTTATTTCTGGTAAGCTATTATAGCTACATCCATCTCGGACTTTGTGGAGCCGCTGCTGGCATTTTATTAACCCTATCACCTTCCGTAGTGCCCAGCTATGCAACCTGTGCTGGGATGGATGTTTTTTCTGTATTTATACTAGCACAAGCACTCTGGGTAGTACTATTGTACAGACGCGAGCCATCGCAAGAAAACTTGACCTATCTCTTACTTATCCTGGCTGTACTGAGCCAAAGTCGCTATGAATCCCTAGCTTATGTATTCGCTGTTTTGTTTCTGCTCTTTGTATATAAAGAACTTACCTTGGAAAAATTATTTCGTTCCTGGACCGTACATGTTTTGGTTTTGATGCAAATCTTAACCGTTTGGCAACGCAAACTGAGTGTAGGTGGTTACCAGACGGAAAAAGGCATCTCTGTGTTTGGCATAGATCATTTTGTCAAAAATCTCAAACCTTTCTTACAAGGACAATTTGTTATCGATTGGCACTTACCCTACGCACAGATTACCAATTGGTTCAGTTATATCATGCTTGTCCTATGCGTTTACCAAGTGTTTTGGAAGCAAAAAGACGAAGAGAAACAAAAAAACCTTCTATTGCTTTCCGCCTGCGCTTTTGGTAGCTTATTCATCTTCCTTTCTTACCACGGAGGTGGATATTTACACCCAGCCAACAGCCGCTTTTTCCTTGTATACAACCTATTCTTAGCATTGGTACCCCTATATTTTTTCTACCTTTACCGGGAAAGATCCAACAACAAACATTTATTGTCTTTAGCTTTAGCATCCTTTTTACTCTACTTTCCCCATTCAATCGATGGTAGCTATTATGACGCTCTGACCTTAAACCGAGAAATGGATAAATTGTACGCTTATTTAGACAAACACTACCCCAATGAGAATACAATGATCGTACATGGTCGTCCTGGGCAATTCGTTTCTGTAGGCTACGGAGCAGTGAGCTGGCAGTATGCAAAAGACAACTGGGAAAATATGCTACGCGAGAACGATCGGCATTTGTATGAAGCAGTTCTTATTATTGAACGTATTCGTTACGACAAAAAAGATAAAAAAACTTGGTTTGAAGAACGAGGAGACTTACAAGCGGAGTACTACTTCCAACGTAGCGCTGTAGAGTTTGTACGTCTTTCTAAATTGAAGAAAAGATTTTCATCTTCTCAGCCTGAGAATGCAAAAAAATAGCTACTAAAATTCAAGGAAATTTAAATGAATTCTATAAAACTAGCATTATTTCTTATTTGTTCGTATCTTCTTTCCACAGCTGTTGGAGCTAAAATAAAAAGTCAAATCATTGTTGAGTATATCCAAAATAAACGTTGGAGTGTAGCAGAAAAAGAGCTAGCATCATACCAAAAACAATATCCTCAAAAAAAATGGGCTTATTCGACACGAGCTTGGGTATTAGAAAATCTAAAAAAATATGATAGAGGAATTCGTGTATGTCGTAGGGGACTTGCTAAGTGGCCCGAGGAAGAGAAATTACGTAAGGCCTATGGCCGCTTACTCAACCACAAAGCAAAAAAAACTTACGGAAAACAAACCCAAAAGTTATTGCAGCAGTCTTTGGAAATTTATCCACGCGCCTCTACGCAACACCAATTGGCAAAATCATACCGACGTAGCAAAGACTATGACAAAGCAATCTACTATTTAGAGCAAGGTATATCGAGGTATCCCGACTACCCTTATTTTAGGCAGAGCTTACCTTATACACGCTATCTCAAATTCAAAGGAATCTTGCAAAACAAGCAAACTAAAGCTATCAAAGACCAAGTGCAATTGGCTGTTTCATGGCTACAACCAAAGCTGAGTTTTGACAAACAGTACCATTATCTTCTAATGATTCGTTTTGGCTTACGCGCAGCACAGGACAAAGATTTTTTTGAAGATACCTACCAAACTTTATTTCAAAAATTTCCCAAACAAGCAAGAATTTACGATGATTATGGTTTCCAACTCTACGCCAACTACCGACTGACACATCCTTATAAAGCCTCTTTAAAAAAGAAGGCAATCCATTACCGACGCAAAGCCTATCAGTTGTTTTGGAACAAGCACCGAAAACCATCTCCAATTGCCAATCTAGCGTTTCCCTTAAATGGTAGAAATATGATTTGGAGTGAATTTGGTGGTTCTGCAATGACGCATAATGGATATGCCAACTTTTGTTATGACTTTGCAGCCGTAAACCAAGACGGACAATATAAAAACCCACAAAAAAGCGGTACAAAGAACTCGCACTACGTGCAGGTCGCAACCACGGTAAAGC
>JBCCIA010000500.1:0-4185 GCA_039028475.1 Spirochaetota bacterium
CCGCTTCTTAACTCGCCTTCATACTTGCCGCCATCGGGCGTCAAGGCCACGGGAACAGGCACGTGCCGATGAAAATAGTTTTTATTTTCAATGGCCAAAGCGCCTATAACAAAACCACAGGTAATCAACATGGCGTGCTTGAGCATATCGATAACTTCTTTTTTTATAGCTTCTTTAATAAGAGGCTGACTTTTAACAGGCCGGCCGTGGGTGTTTGCGCCAAGTGCAGCTCCAGAATGTGGACATCGTGCTTATACTCCAGGTCGTAAAGCCATTGCACCAGTGGCGTGTAGGCGGCGTCTTCCAGGTGCAGGCGCACCTCGCCATTGCGGCCGGGCTGAAAGCCTTTCATCCGCTTTGCTAGGAGTTCATTTAGAAGATAGAATCAGTAAATATAATGTACCTGAATTTTTGAAAGCAAAATTAAATATGGGTGAAGGTTTGGTAGAAAACTTTGTTGATGGGTCTTTTTATTCTTCATTTGCAGTAAACGATCATTTAAATGAATTGAAGGAAAATTTTGCAGTAATATTTCAAGATCGGATTTATGAAGCAGCATATTATTGGAGCAAAATTTGTTTGAGCAATTATATTTTAGTTGGTTTAGGGGACAAATTAGAAATGGCTCATAGTATTGAAGGTAGAGTCCCCTTTTTAGATACTTTTCTAGTGGAGAGTGTTAATCATCTGCCTTTAGATTTAAAAATGCAAGGTAAAAAAGAAAAGCAAATTTTACGAAATGAGCTAGTCGATACGGTTATTCCCTCTATTCTCAAAAGAACCAAACACCCTTTACTGGCGAATCCAAGCATTGCTGACTGCCAGGCTTTTATTGTACAAGAGTTAGAAAGACTCTGTTCTTATGACTTACCTTATTTCTCTCGCAATAAGCTACAAAAGTTTTTAATTCAAATTGCTAATGATCGATTTAAAGAAAGAGAATTTTCACAACTAATAATTGTACTAAGTGTCTTGTATTTATATGAAACATTAATTATCAATTGAATTAGCAATGTTTATTAGGTTTTTAGAAAATAAAATAAAATTATACACAGCAAATGTCTTAGTTTCACAAGATAAGCAAAAATATACGTTTGCAGAAGTTCATGATTTTATTTTGCGTTTTCATTTTTACTTTCAAAAATACAATATCCGAAATAAGAAAATTGCTATTTTGATGCCTAAGTCGAAGGAATACGTTGTCAGTTTTTTGGCAGTATTGGCATCTTCAAACACACTCATACCTATTGATAGGATAAAAACTCCCAAATACCGCGTTCAATTTATCTTAGAAAACTCACAGGCAGATTATATTATTTCAGACTTAGTCGCGAATGATTTTGGTATAAATACCATACATTATCATACTTTGCTCAGAGCACCCCAGTTAGTAAAAAAATTTGCTGATAATAAAAAACAAGATTCTGCTTATATTATTTATACATCGGGGTCATCTGGTAAGCCGAAAGGGGTACATGTCTCCTATTCAGGTCTGTTAAATGTAATCCAATCACAAATTTCTATTTTAAATTTATCGGAAGAGAACATTTTTTGGTTTCAGTCTCTAAATTTTGATGCTTCTATTTCGGATATACTATGTTCTGTCTTCTCTGGAAGTACATTATTCATTGAGGAAGAAGTTATTCTAAATCCTGTATCTTTGCAGAATTATATAAATAACAATCAGATACACTATATTGATATACCACCTTCTTATTTGCCTCTATTAGATGTAAATAAAATTTATACATTAAGAAAAATACTAATAGGTGGTGAGATCGCTGACAATTTCTCGATCCAGAAATTTTTAGAGCATGGTATTGAAGTTCTCAATGTGTATGGACCAACAGAAGCCACTATTTGCTCAAGTTTTATTCTTTGTGATCGTAATTTTCAACCCTCCAATATAGGAATTCCTATTGCTGGAGTTCTATACCAAATTTCTGATGTGGGAGAACTCTTGATTTCTGGTGAAAATATAGCATTAGGTTATATAAATGTAGATGAGAATCATAACAATCGTTTTCAAGATGGTGTTTACCACACAGGAGATAAAGTTGAGTTTACCAATGGAGAATACCATTTTAAAGGCCGAATTGATAGGCAGGTAAAATTGTATGGGCAAATGGTTTGTCCTGAAGAGATTGAAATGGCAATTGCTGCTAATTGTGATTTGGTAGAGTCTTCTTATGTGGTAATTAAGGGAAAGAAAATATACGCGTATATACAAGGAGAATGTAACAAACAGGAGGTTGAAGCAATTTTGCGAAAACTACTTCCTAGTTATATGATTCCACACTATATCCTAAATACATCTTTTGCAAGTAATACAAATGGTAAACGGGACTTAAAAAAAGTCGAAGATGATGAGGTTATAATTTTTCTGCAAAACTTACTTACTAATGCCAATATTGATAGCACTCTGACGATTCAAGAGCTGGGGGCAGATTCTCTTGAGACCATTGAGTTTTTATTATTCCTGGAAAGCATTCATATTAAAGTTGATTATAGAGATCTTGTTACATATCCTATTGGGTATTTTTCTCATGGGAAAAGAGAAGAATGTACTTATAAAGTATCGACTTTTGAGCTTCTGAAGCAATTGCCAGATATTTCTTTATCGGAAACACTTCACCAACACCAAACAAAGGTCCTTTTCATTACCGGAGCTAGTGGAAATTTGGGCTCTTGTCTATTGAAAAAACACCAAACTTCTTTCACAAAAATTTATGCTTTATCTCGGTATCGACAGAAAAGCCAAGATAACATTATTTGGTTGCAAGGTGATGTATCGTTGCCTTTTTTCTCTTTAGAGGAGCAAGAATACCAGCAGCTAGCTAAGGAGGTCGATACGGTCATTCACTGTGCTGCCAATGTTAACCATTTGTTGAGTTTTGAGGAACTTTATCAAGACAACGTTCAATCTACTGTGGAAATTATTAAATTTTGTTTCCATAGCAATTTAAAGAAACTACACTACGCTTCTACACTTTCTGTTGTAATCGCAAAGTATGAAGAAAATGATAGAGTTGTCACAAATGATACATTAGTAGCAGATCAAGCCATCCATTTACTTACAGGATACGCTCAGAGCAAATGGCTCAGTGAATACCTCGTTCAAAAATATGTTTCACAGGCTTCTATTTATCGCTATGGACTTCTTATACCAGAAAACGAAATACTACCAGATACTCATTACTTGAGTCTTTTAGAAAGTTTTGCAGCAGAATACAAAGAACTTCCCATTGAGTATAGTGAGACATCTTTTGATTATTCGTTGCTGAAAGATGATATTCTGATGATTCATAGTAAGAGTGGTATCTATAACAAATCGTCTAACAAATTTGTGACTCTAAAAGATTTTTTTTTGCAAGAGCCGATATCGTGGATACCTATCGACAAATGGATGCAAAAATACGGTCATTTTGTTGTTGCAAAGTTATGGACGAAAGGCCCTTTTTATTTTTTTAAAACGACTGGTATTGATCATTTTCTTTGAATACATTGGATCACTTTTCGTTTAACTTTTTTAAATGAAGGCTATGAACGTTTAAATTTATAAATAGTAGTAAGATCAATGCAATGCAACTTAAAAATACGATAAGATAAAAAAAGCCTGTAAATGGAAACAAGGTATTTAGGGCTTTGACCAGTGCTGCACCTGAGGTATCCGAAAAATTTGCGAGTGACATATAAAATGCAAACTGTGTCGCTGCTATTTTTTTCCAACTTAGCTGCATACTTACCGCGAAAAATATTATATTTATTGTGGTTATCAATATGTCCCGTAGGATTACAAAAGTCATTATGACTTCTCGTTGGTACCACCATTGCGATATAAAAGTCATAAATAGAGTCATTAGTACAACGAGTAACATCATGATAAAAATACTACGGATATGGCCTATTTTATCAGTTACAATGGTTCCTAGTATCATACCGAGACAACCACTTATCAATTGGGACATACCTATAAATTGAGAGTATTCGGTGTCTAACCAACCCAATTGTTTTACAACTAAAGTAGGCATGATAGTATTCATGATGCCGTCTCCCATATTGAAGAAAAAAAACGTAGCTATTGTTAGTAAACTCATAGGTAGGCTGGCTGCTTGTAGAAGGTTGCCAAAGATGCTACGGCTTCATGTTCGAGTGTTTCTAGATCTGCTGTGACTCTGAACGTTC
>JBCCIA010000501.1:0-4173 GCA_039028475.1 Spirochaetota bacterium
ATAAATTAAAAAATAAGGATAATCGTGAAATCAAAACCAATTCTAGTGACCTATATTGTATCTTTTGAACCATTTCTTCATCCATCGATTGTCTCCTTATTCACCATCAAATGCCCGCACAATACCACGAGCGAGAATATTCACTTCTCTTTTTTCCAAAAACTCAAGTTCCGCGATACGCTGCATCACACGCTCGGTATCGTTGTAATTGATCTTTGGTAGATTGAAACGATAGGATAGGAGTTCGATCACTCCATATCCATCGCTCAAACGTTTACGTTGTTCTTCTAAAACTTTTTTGCAGTCGCATCCTCCAGGATTTTCGCTTCTTGCAATAGTTTACGACTCGCAGACGAAACTACACCAGGGGAACCTGATTCCACCCATCCGTTCACCACATCGATCGATGGATAGATCAAACAACGGCTTAGCAATAGCCTGTCAGATTCAAAGGCATCCAAGTTCTTGATGCGTTT
This sequence comes from Spirochaetota bacterium, assembly GCA_039028475.1. Classification (GTDB taxonomy): domain Bacteria; phylum Spirochaetota; class Leptospiria; order Leptospirales; family Leptospiraceae; genus JBCCIA01. Next base: position 477 of record JBCCIA010000501.1, read on the forward strand.
GTTGATCTCTTCCAAAATTTGCCGTGAAGGGATGCGGCAAAGCAATTGTAACTCTGCAACTTCAACAAGCAGAATGCCACCTTTGGGTTCTAAGAATTGACGAATGATCTTGATCGGACCATCTAATTTCTGAATGAACTCATCATTGATAGGCATATCAACTGCTTGTATTTCTGCGATTGCGTTTCTGTATTCTTGTAGACCTTCCATTTTTTATATATCTCCTTATCTTTATGCGAAACTAATAATTGGGTAACTGATAACAGCGAAGTCTATAGGAACTTCTACCTTATCGTCACCTACTTTAAACGAGTACGAAGCCTTTTTGATTTTAACGGCTGGAATCACCAATGAAAATGTACCGACCTTCGGAACCAAACAGCTAGCTGTAACAGGAGCAGGTGGAAGTTTCAAAACATCGCCACCATTGACTGATGCAGCACTAATAAGGGTTTTCATCTCATCTATGTGCAAAGTTGCTTTCGCTTCTCTCTTATAACTCTTGACTGCCCAGCTAACAGGCTCTCCACCCTTACCGGTATTGAGCGCGACATCAGCATCGTAACTGATCTCAAATTGTGTGAACTTAATCACCTCACTACCGAAGAGGGTAAGCTTAAAGTTTTCCCAATTCAGTGCTTCATCTAAAATATCACCAGGTTGAAATGTTGCCATAATTTAACTCCTTAACTAGTACGTGCAAATGTTGTTTCCCATTCAATGGCTTTGATGCGTTGGGCAACATACATGGCTAGGCTAACTTTTAAAATGCCAGTAAGGGCAAAGTCACCGTCCGGATCCAAAACGATTTTATGCGAAGAAATTTCAGCTCTACCAGGCTTCTCCATCTCTTCTGCAATTTGGGCGTCAATACTTGCTTTTAAGTATTCGATACCGCCTGCACCAGCACGGATTTCCGTATCTTGGTTTAGGAAAGGAAGACTGCTTTGGTAAACGATACGGTGCATCTTGTCAGCTCGTCTACGCTCAGGAATTTCGATAAAGTCAGAGTCAACACCTGATTTGATTCTATCACGGGCGATAAAGATACCATCGTAATCATTGTATTCTTTCAATACGGTCAAACGCATATCATGAAAGGTATCCATGTAGTCTTGGTAGCCTTGATCCCAATAACGAATTTCGGAAAAAGTCAAAGAACGTTTTTCACGCACATAACCAGCGGAAACGTTAGGACCACCAGAAGCTAATTTGGCAGTCAAAAGAGTTGCCGCATTTCTCCAATCCTCAGCAATTGTTTCAGAAGCGTCAACAACAGCGTAGCCACCTGCATTTGCAATACCACCAGAAATGTAGCGACCTTCACCGATTACGATGGCTATTCTCTCAGATTGGAAAGGGTCGTATTCGTCTTGGATGTATTGAAAATATCCAGCATCATCTGCAAAGGCAGCACCATTTTCGACTTCTGCTTCTGCTCGGCTCAAACCTTCCAAGATAGCAAAAGTAGGTTGGTTGTAATTATCTTGCATGTCAGTAAGAATTGAGTTGATACTAACTGCAAATGCTCTAGTAACACCACCAAGAACATGAATCCAATAGCAACGATACTCTTGGATAAGAGAACTTACCGCAGTTTCAATGCTTGCACGTGTAGGGCTTGGGCCATAGATATTTACTGTCCAGATGTCACCTTCTACAAACGCATCTGTTCCTGTATCATTTGTGAAATCTAGAGTCATTCCTGCATCTAAGGAAATTGGACTACCACTAGCTGGAGTTTCAATAGGCTCTCCATAGCTTACTCCTCCATCAGTAGAAAGACGATAAACAGCAGTTTCAGCAGCTCCACCTTTGACAATTTTAAGCTTTACGACTCTATCCCCAGTAGGAGTTCCATTTACATGTCCGTTAGCTGTTCCGGGAGCAGTGATGTCATCTCTTACTGGAACTAGAGAATTATCTAAATTAGCAGTAGATGCTGTTGGAGTTCCATCATTGTCTGGACGGACACAAATAACTGGTACTGGCTTTTGTGCAAGTGATTCGTCAAATTCTTCAAAGTATTGGGTAAGGGAGTCTATAAGGGGACCTCTGCCAAAAACATTTTTAGCTTGTTTTAGGGTTCTAATGTAGTAGGCTTTATTGACTATCCCTTCTTCGGCTTGTCCTACCTTGGCGTGCACCCTATCAGGGATGACATCGCTTTCAGTAAGGCCACCGGATTGGTGTGTTGTTGTTACATTACCTGTTGGCATTCTAAGTTTCCTCCGTTTTGATACGTATTGTGCTGTTGGTAACAGTTAAAAAAATAATCACATCTTTTCCTTTTGAAAACAGGATGCTAAGTCCCATTGTTGCTATTGTTAGCAAAACCTATGTCCACAGTAGAACCACCTAGAGTAGCTTCTTCTAATATTTCAAACAAGCCATCGCGCATAGTGATTTCAATATAGGTTTTGTATAAATCCAGATAATCTTCTGGCTCATACATTGTCCCAGATTCGCCGGTAGTTACTCTAATTTCAATATTGACATCGTTCACAGGATCAAGAGCGTTAATACAATTTGGATTCTGGACAATATAGGAAAGAACTTGATCGATAAGGTTGACTTTAGATGGTTCATAATCCGATTCTACGCTGGGAATGGGAAGCCAGAAGTCCAACTGGTATGTATATTCTTGCAAGAAGTGTTTTTTCAAAAAACGCAAAACCTTCTTGCCATCAATGGTAGTTGAGGTAATTTTATTAACCTTATACTGTGAATCTATTTGGTTTATACTGGTACTATGATGAATGGTACAAAACGGGGCGGTATCTTTGAAAGAAGTTAGTGGCGGAGCCACCTCAAAAAATTTTCCAACAAAGGGAGTAGTTGCGACACCGCCCACTTCGGTTTGGATTTGAGCGACAAGTGTTGTAAAGTAATCTATATGATATTTTCTCAAACCTAGTATCCCGCGTTTTGTAGATATAGTATGACACGACTTTATCGGATTGACAAGGTTGCTTTTTCAGACTTTGCAGAGTATGCAGAATATTTTCTTTGCAGAAATAGTTTTTTCGGTTCGTATTGCAAAAATAATGTGATTAGGGTAATTCTTTTGCTTGGAGGTTTTAAGTAAGTTTTACTGTGGACTAACCCTGAGTAGAGTCGAACGGAAACAGAAGGCTCTTTTAAGACACGCTCTGAGTTGAAAGGAGTGGGTGTTTATTCGAATCAGTGGAAAAGGAACCTCTGTCGGTGTGCTGTGCTTTTATGTAACCGACAAATAGTTCATGGAAAAAAAGTGCAGAAGGTTTATCTATATATACTTCTACCTGTAATGGTTATAGATCGTTGAGGGTATCTTCCATATACAAAGCAGGACGATAACCGAGAGACAAATAGTGTTTGATGTCTTTGGAAGAGTAGAGATATTTGATAGAGGAAACTTGTAGAGAAGCGATCCTATTTTCACGACGGTAGTTGGCGATGGTGCGGACACTAACTTTCATCATCTGTGCTGCTTCTTTAATTCCTAAGTCGAAGTCTTCTAGAGTCAATTCTTCTCGTTTGTATTTGGGTTTTGCGTTAAGTGGCTGCTTGTTTCTATCGTTTGGGCGAAGCCACAAAACACTGCGAGGGTCTTGGGTTTTTTGTTGGTTCATCATAATACGTCAATCCTAGTCATTTTAAAAATTATAGCAATAAAAATTTAGTATAAATAAATCTGAAATAAAATTTATTTAAA
>JBCCIA010000502.1:0-4160 GCA_039028475.1 Spirochaetota bacterium
ATTTTATTTGATCAATGTGGGGTATATTTCTTTAGCTCTCAAAATAGGTTTAAAACCAAAAAATATTGTAGAATCTTTGGAAATCCTTAGCTTAAAAATAGGCTTTGTCCTAATTGTTCTTGGTCTAATGCACTTTTTTAACTTATTCATGTTTGGTAGACTGCGCAAAAAAACATCTGAAAAAAGAAGACAAATGTTAGAAACTGCTGAATTAGGAAATGCATGAAAGCAAAAGAAACCAAAAAATCACAACAAACCAAGCAGTTGATTTATAATACTGCCATTGCTTTGTTTACTGAAAAGGGGTTTGACCAAACTACTATGAGAGAGATTGCCAAACAAGCCAATATCTCTCTTGGTTTGGCCTACTACCACTTTCGTACAAAAGACGATCTGGTCATGAAATTCTATGAGGCTACACAAAAGGAGTCTTTGCAAGCCTGTAAAGAATTTTTCCAACAAGAAAGTAAATTGCAAAGCAAAATACAGTTTATCCTCAAACAAAAAGTCAAACAGTTCTATCCATACCGCAACTTTCTCCACGTACTAGCTAACCATGCGAGTAACCCTAGCCATCCCTTATCTCCCTTTAGCCAGGAAACACAACAAATTCGTGATGATGCAATTCATATTTTCTCTCTTGCTTTGCAACATAGCAAAGATACCCTACCAAAAGATTTACGTACCATTCTACCAGAACTTCTTTGGCTGTACCAACTAGGCATTATTTATTTTTGGTTGGTAGATGGTTCAGAAGAAAAAAGAAAAACGGATGCTTTGATCGACGAAAGCCTGAAATTACTGTTTAGCCTGTTGAAATTAGCGAATTTGCCATTAATGGGCAAAGCTCGCAAACTCATCGTGTCCATCTATTCAGAAATCAAAGAAGTATGATATAGGCAAAATCCTATCTTGCAAGCCTATAAAAAATACTAAAAAATAAGAATTATTAAGATTGCAAAATAGATGTGATTTGTTATGCTAATTAGCTAGTAAGATTTACCCTAAAAAAATTGCTGTGAAAACTAACTAGGTAACTTCTTCAACAGTATTTATGATAGAAACAAAATTTGATATTCTGTGGGTTTTAATTTCTGCCGGTTTAGTTTTTTTTATGCAGGCGGGTTTTCTATGTTTGGAATCGGGACTTACACGTACAAAAAACTCAATAAATGTTGCGATTAAAAATATTACTGATTTTGGTATCGCTACGCTTCTGTATTACTTCTTAGGATTTGGCTTTATGTTTGGCAGTAGTCTCTATGGCCTAATAGGCAGCGATTCTTTTTTTCCTAACTTTACTACCAATGAACCAGCTATTCCTGTACTGTTTATTTTTCAATTGATGTTTTGTGGTACAACGGCTACCATTGTTTCTGGTGCTGTGGCAGAACGTATGCGATTTGGAGCTTACATTATTGTAACAATTCTCATATCCTCAACCCTATACCCCATATTTGGCCATTGGGCGTGGGGCAGAAACTTAAGTGATTGGTCTGTTGCCAATGGTTGGTTGGTACAATTAGGCTTTGTTGACTTCGCAGGTTCGACCGTAGTGCATAGTACGGGAGGTTGGGTAGGACTTGTCGCGATAAAAATCATTGGGAGTCGAACCGGTCGTTTTGGTCCTAAAAGCCGTAATATCACTGGGCACAGTTTGCCAACAGCTATGCTAGGCACGATGATTCTCTGGTTTGGTTGGATCGGCTTCAATGGAGGCAGCACATTATTATTCTCTGAGAATATTCCTAAAATCATTGCTAACACAATGTTATCCGCAGCAGGTGGCTTAGTTTCAGCTCTTATCTATGGCTGGAGACGTATGGGCTATGCAGAGGCCACACTTCCTCTCAGTGGAGCACTGGCAGGTTTAGTAGCTATCACAGCCGCCTGTCATGCGGTTACTCCATTTGAATCGGTTCTGATCGGTATCGTTTCTGGAATCATCATGTATGAAACGAGAGTTCTATTGGTAAAATTCGAATTGGATGATGCTGTTGGTGCCATTCCCGTACATCTCGCTGCGGGTATATGGGGAACTCTTGCAGTAGGAATTTTTGGTGACCCAATGATCTTGCAAACCGGGCTCAGTTATTTTGCACAAATTAAGGTCCAGATCATTGGAATACTAGCTTGTGCTATACTTAGTTTTGGCTTGAGCGGTATTATTCTTAGCCTTACCAATCGTTTTTTTCGCTTGCGAGTTTCAGAAAATAAAGAACAACAAGGCTTAAATTACTCCGAACACCGAGCCACTACGGAACTCAGTGATCTTTTTACAGAAATGGAATACCAGAGAACAACAGGTGACTTGAGCCAAAATGTAATAGTAGAGCCTTTTACCGAGGTCGGACAGATTGCTGCTCGTTACAACCACGTTCTCGATAAGGTTCGAACTGTAATGCAAGAAAAAGAAAATGTGACGATAGAGCTTGAAAGAAATTTGAATAAAATCCAGAACGACTTATTGACCGCAAAAAAAATTCAGTCCTCGCTTATTTCTTTAGCAAAGCAAGACTTCCGCAAACTGTATATCTATACGGAATATGCACCTTTAACAGAAATTGGAGGTGACTTTTATGACATTTTTGAAGTCAAACAAGGGGTTTACAGGGTATTTTTAGCCGATACTACCGGGCATGGGATCAAAGCAGCACTCCTCACAATGGGTGTAAAAGCGATTTACGATTCGGTTAAAAAGGGTGGTTATGATCTTTCTGGAGTTTTGTATTTTCTAAATAACGAATATTTGAAGTCGTTTGAAAGCATTAACCAATTCCTAACTTGTATCGTATTAGATATTGATACCAATAAAAATATTCTCTATTATGCATCAGCAGGTCATATTTGCCAGTATCTCATTGATAAGGGGAAAATTCATAAGCTAGAAAAAACAGGAAAACTAATAGGCGTCATTAAGGATACTGGTTATATCCCCAAACAAATCAACATTACCCCACACGCACAACTCTTTCTCTTTACAGATGGATTGGTAGAACAATGGAACTCCAACGAAGAAGAATTTGGAGAAGTGAGGGTTGAGAAATTTTTAAAAAGCCACTTAGATTTACCTGTACAAGACAAAGTTAAACAAATTGTACAGTTTCAAGAAGACTTTTTAGATAGCAGCCCTAAGAAAGATGATATTACTATACTTGGAATCAGTAGGAATTTGAAACAATAATCACTATTTCTTAAAAAAAATACATTTTAGCACACTCATAGTGAGAGTGATAAAAACTTACAAATCCTAAAAAAATTTTCAATTAGAGAAATTTTTATTTTACAAAGAATCAGAAAATCTATAAAATTGGTTATGGGAAAGATAATTGATTTCATTACCGGCAATACGTTGCACGAATCTTCGGAAGAGGAATTAATCCTCACATGTGACTCGATGGAAGCAATAGGTCGCTCCCTCGAACAGGCGAAAGAAAAAGTCTTACAAGACAAATCGGATCGCTTACAATCTTCCGACAAGCCGATTGTCACTGTTGACAAAGATCAAGTAAAAGAAGTTTTTGAAAAACAACTTTACTATGAAATGCAAGATAAAGTTTCTTCCGAAATGTACTCCTGCTGCAACTATGCTAGTTCTGTTTTGACCAGTCTCGTATTTCGTTTACCCGAATCCGTCTATACCATCGACTATATCTCCAATGAAATGCGTTTGCGTAGGTTCAAAGAAGCCGGTGATTTGACATTTGCCCTTCTTACTATATTTCCCCGGTGGACAAATCGCAAACACCGTTCTATTGACTCGGAAGACTATGAGAGTATGGGCCAAGTCTTTTATATGAAAGAATACAACCGTTGCTACAACGAGGTATTTTACTTTATGAGCAATGCATTTTCTGACGTTGTAGGTATTGCTCGCCGAGCGATTGCTGGTCTAGCGACAGCATAGCTTACCCTACAACGAGACCTATTCCTAGTAAGAAAATAAAGTCACCCTTTATCGGTGACTGACTCACTCTATAGCACTGTTTATCATTCTTATCTAGCCAAAGCAATTTTTTTCAAGGGACAAAAATCTACGAAGCTAATAAAATTCTGACCATCCAATAAATTTTCCTTGTCCATTCACCGCTTGATTGTGTAGTTTAGACAATACTTTTTGCATCTTACTCAATTACACCTCCTGACGTACTATGTCAACG
>JBCCIA010000503.1:0-4154 GCA_039028475.1 Spirochaetota bacterium
CACAATTTTTATTATTAAGATGATAAAGTGTAAGAGTCTATCGCTCTACTTATACACAGACTCTTACGTTTTACAGTAGAATAACCCTTTTCCTATGTTTCCTTTATGGCTTATATCTCTTGAACTCATCTATTTCGCGTTGTAACCACCAAGTAGCTCCTGGATTCGTTCTGCTATGACGTCTCGTGGCTTTACGAATAGTAGCTTCAGCTGTTACAAGGGCTCGGTTGAGTTCAAGAGGATCTGAATTTTTCAATTCCTTTAACTCATGCTGAGCAGCGCGTCCTTTTACACCTCTTCTTTGCGAATTTTTTACCAATTCTTTTTTCTTTTTTTCCAAATCAGAAATTTCGTAGGCTACAGTTTGTACGGATAGTAGCCCTCTGGAGAATTTACGTAGGGTGTCCTTTTGCTTTTTGAAAAACTCGTTTAAAGCAATCTTAGGATTTTTGCTGCTATGAACAAGAAATTCAAACATCGACATCTGTCCATCACGGTCCAAATCTATTTTGCGAAAATTCCGTTTGAATGTAACCAAACTATGAGTTCCTCCCAATCGGCTTAACATTTCTTGAGCTGTGACTATACTCATAGTTTTTCCGTTGGAACCTCTCAAATGGAATTTTACCATGTAGCGATACTTGCTATAAATAATTTCAGCACCATTCCTCCCGCCGATTTCCTGAAAAAATGCATCAAAAAATACTATAGCTTGTTTCTGAAAACTCAGATTTGCTACACCACTAAAATTGCTTCTAGACCATTTCGCCTGGACACCAGGAACTAGTAGAAAAAGAAACAAAGCGATATTCATTTTTTGGATATACTTTAGTATTGCATTTTTCATATCTGTTACCTCTTTAAGATACTTTTTTTAATAACTCTTCACTAATGTTCCACAACTTCTCGGCAGCCTCATCATCGCAGGCGTGGGCATTGACACCAAAATAACGTCCCATCGGGCTTTTTGGATCGGCCGGTGCCGCAATATTGCAATCTTCACAGTAAACACCGGGTTTTCCCTCTAATAGAGGTGATGTGGCCGCCCATAGGGTAGTAGAGCACCCCTGTTCTGGAGATTTAAAGCCTTCTTTCGCCAGAGGAGTTGGGCTTCCGTCTTCTTCAATCCAACCGAGTGCTACCATTTCTTCTTTCGGGAGATGGCGTTGCAGAGGTGTGAAGATTCCACCAGGATGCACAGAAAAAGCAAGTCCTCCTGAGGCAGAGAGTTTGCGTGAAAGTGCGTTGGCGAATAGAGCATTGGCAGTCTTCGCCTGGCCATAGGCTTGCCACTTCTCGTAAGTACCGTTTGCAAATTGGATGTCATCCCAACGTATTGCACTCATTTTGTGAGCTGTAGAGGTTAGACACACAACTCTTGCACTAGGAGATTTTTGCAGAAGTGGGAGAAGGGCTGTGGTTAGAGCAAAATGTCCCATGTGGTTTACCCCGAATTGAGCCTCCCAACCAGGACCGACGCGTGTTTCGGGACAGGCCATGATAGCAGCGTTGTTGATAAGTATAGAAAGACTTGTAAGTTGCGCTAGCATTTTATCTGCAAATTTGGCTACTGATGGGAGATCGGCTAAATCCATCGTTTCAATTTTTACATTGCCACTGATGTCTTTCAGGTTTTCCTTAGCCTTATCTAAGCTACGAGCCGGGACAATTACCTCCGCTCCTTTAGCTGCTAAAGCACGCGTTGTTTCTAGACCGATACCGCTGTAACCACCTGTCACAATTGCTGTTTTTCCAGCAAGGTCGATATTTTGTAAGACTTCTTCACCGCTACTCTTTGCGTGAAATTCAGAGGAAACGGGTTTTTGATCAATTTCTGCCATGGCATCTTCCTTTTGTTTGGTAGATATACACCATACAGCAATACCAGACTTTCCTACAATGAAAAAAGTTTTACAAGATAGGAATTTGCCAAATTCCAGGTATACCTTCCCACAGCCTTTTAAGAAGAGGGGATTGGCATAGTGCGTAAATGTTTTAGGTTGTTTGTTTGCAATACTTCTCCATTGACAGCATCGTTATCATTTGGCATTTGTAAAAGGTTCATAAATGGTAGTATATGTATTTTAGGGATACTTGATTCACACATTAAACCTTCAATCAAAGCCGTACAATGTGTACTCGTAGATGTGTGGCACAAGACACGTTCGGTGATGATATTGACAGTTATTGTAAGAGCAAGAGGAGCGACTATTAGTTGTTTGTCTTGGACGGTTGCATACAAGGTTCTGTATTGGTATGTCGTTTTGTTCTGTGTTTGTTCTGACCAAAAGATCCAAGCACTTTTATTTTCCTGGTGTAGGTTGGAAAAGGCATCGTTGAAGATCGCATAGGTTTGGTTGAGTTGGTCGTGCGATAGGTAGAAGCCGTTGTCGATCAATGTTTGTTTGAAAGTATTAAAAACGCTTGGTGGTGAGTCACCTGTGATGTTTGTATTGAGTTTTTTTTTAATATGAATTTTCGGTCTACGGGAAGCCTTGACCAATGTTTCGGCTTGTTGTAAATTAAATTTCATATCGTCTCCAATAGCCTCTTGTAATATTCTAGTAATGGAAAGTGCTTCGGAAATGTATCCCTGCGGTAATTCAAAAACTTGGCAGAATTTAGATGTATCTGCTTGCGTTTCTAGTAAAGCCATTTGCTTTTGGAGTAGATAGAATATCATGATAAACCTCAAATATTATGATAGCAGTAGAAAATGTCAGCTCTGACTAGTTCCTGCAACAACTAGCCAGAGACAGGAAAATGCTACTTGGCTAAAAAATTAGAATTGCTCTAAAGGAAATACAATCGTAAGACCCTTTGCTTCAATTTTGTATGTGGCTTTCTCTTTGCGTAACTTCTCGAACAAAACTTTCTTAGATATGTTCACTGTTATCTTGAGAGAGAATGGTGAACAGTTCATAACTGCACCTGTATTTTTATTCTGCTGGCATAAGAAAAAGCTAAACTGGTAAACAGTTGAACTAGAGGAGCTTTTTATGATCTTGAACCAAGGTTTTTCTTGCTGATCCGATAGATCTGTAAAGGCACTATCAATTGATTGCAGCTGATCCGATTGGATTCCTGATTCGCTTAATGCAGAATGCAACATTTTCTTAATTTTCTCTGATGTAGCAGAAGCTGTGGCATCTGAACTATCAACTGTTCTGGTAATCGTCCCTGTAATAGCCATTTGCGTATGGGAAGTAACAACTGCCATTGCTTTCTCCATGTCGAAAGAGTCATCTTGCTCATCAAAGCATTGTTGGAACAAATGCATTGTTTTTTCTGCCAATTCTTTGTATTTTGGCTCAACATCTGCTAAAAATTCAAAGGGAGAGTTTATGCCCCCATTGTTTTGTCCATCTGTAGTCATATCTTATTCCTTTTGCGTCTAGGTGGTCGCAGTTTTTTGTTTTGGCGTTGCTGCATATAGTCTAGGCTTTTTGCAATGCCTCTACCATAGTAATGGCTTTGTAGTCAACTGAGTAGGTCATACTATCTCCACCAACTAAATTGAGAACGTTTGCACTTGCTTTGCTAATATCAATACGCATAGATGATAGGGTTCCAGATAGAACTGCACCAGTCTCTTTATTCTGGATGACCTGAAAAAGGTTGTACTGGTAGTTTATTTTTTCTGATGATTCATTGAATACGGTAAACCAGCTGCCATTTTTTTGTTTATTGAGGTTCATAAATGCCATTGCCGCCATACCAAACATTTCGGGGTTTCCAGTGGCAACTCCAGTGGCCATTTTTATCAAATTTTGCAATTGCTCTACCACAACATACAGTTGTGTCTTGCTACCATCAATTTTCTGTGTCGTTGTATTGATGACGCCAATAGACTTATGTGACTTTGCTACTTGCAACGCTTTTTCGAGATCAAACACATTGGTTTTTGCTGCAAAAACGTCTTTGAAAACTTTGACCAACTCTAGAGATTGGTTGGCATAAGGCAATTGTACATTCAAAATCGTCTTATAACCAATTTGCTCTTGATCAGGTATAATTGGTCCGAAAACTGATCCCGGCAAAGCTAAACTGTATCTCATTGCCAAGGATGGCACCTGTGAGGTGGCCTATCAACCTGTCACCACTTCCAATGGCTTAGCCTGGAAATCAGATGCTAAAACGCTCTACTACATCGA
>JBCCIA010000504.1:0-4097 GCA_039028475.1 Spirochaetota bacterium
AAAAAACAGCAAATCTTGTAGCCTTAGTGTGGGAGTAGTCGGGCTACAGGGTTTCTAAAAGTTCACATATCTTTTAAAAAACTAATTGGCACTTAGCCTACAAATAAGGACGTAAAGAATAAATATTGGAAAAAAGAGAAGTTTCACAGAAAGAATGTTGAAAAATCTTCTTGACCGAGGGTAGGAAAACAGATAAAATCAGGAGTTAGAGGTCATTCTATGAACATGTACACACTCATCATAGCATCAATCGGAATTATTGCATGGAGTTATGTTATCTATATTGGCATCAAAAAAATGATAGAAAACACCTTAAAGCAAAAAAATGAAGACAGGTGAACTACTTGTATTTTGGGGAATTGCCGCCATTTCCCATATCTTATTTTTCCTAACAACCTTTGAAGATACAAAAGAAATTGCTAATACAATGATAGGAATTATTTCACTCATAGGTTCTCTTTTAGGGATATATCTTTTCTGGCAAAAAAAGTAATTTCTTCTCTTTTATTCATAGACAACGCCTGCACTAGGACAAAGGTGCAATTCCTGATACAGTATTGGCGAGAACTGGAGCGGTAAAAACAGCAAACCTTGTAGCATTTGTGTAGAATACTGAAGATGGGTGTTTGTATGGATAAAAACATTGCAAAAGGCGATTTTAAGGTATTACATTACCCAGAAAACAAATGTCCCTGTGAGATTGGGCACTTAGAAGGGAGAATTTGTGCAAAAGGAGTCGATTCAAAGATCGATATTTCTATATCTTTTTGTGCAAATCTAGACTTTACAGCAAGGGAACTCAGGTGCTCAGGACTAGGCATCCATTGCCAAAAATTCCATAGTTCAGGAGTATCCCCTCTTTCAGGAACAAAGCCAACAGTGATTTCCTCTAATGATGAAAAAGAAAAGCTGAAATGATCCAGAGGGATGGATAACCCCATACCACAGGCTTTTATATAAGCTTCTTTTAAAGTCCATATATCATAGAAGCGTCTTTTCTGCCTATCCTCTGGTAAGGATAGGAGATGCTCTGCTTCTACGGGAGAGAAGAAGTTCTGTGCAATATCGGAAAAATTTGTCGGCCTGGGCATAAATTCTACGTCTATGCCTAGCTCTTCTATACGAGCTATTGCAAGAACAACTGCATTTTTACTGTGAGATATATTGAAATGCAATGGTTCTGGCAAGGATTCATTTGCGATGAACGGTTTTCCGTATTCGTTTTCTTGGAAATACCACTCTTGTGCAGGGATTGTGGGAGCATACTGCGAGAGAGTAGAACGCAGTAAGGCGCGTGTAATTAGATAGCGGTGGCGATCAGCAGCAAAGTAAAATTTTCTTTGCTGCTCTGCTTCGTTGGGAGCCAAGGTGCTGTGGTACAAAGAAAGCAATTCTTCATCCTGGATCTCTGCATCGAAACTATACCATATATGGATTTCATTTTCTGCAATATGCAATTTGTCTCTCCTAGTCATCTTGCAAATGGTAAATACATTCGAGGCTTTTCTGGGCAATCCTAGTCTCAGAGGGATACCCGTAGGCATTGTTTATGTATTTGATTCCATCTATCGTCATTGTATTATTTACATGGCTATGTCCATAAACATGTACCTTAGACTGTAGTTGTCTAATCTGAGCTTCCAATTGTAGACTGCCAAAAACAGGGTACAAGTAATGGTATTTTTCGGGAATGTAGAAGGGCATAAGATCAATTCTAGGCAAAAAATGAGAAAAACTGATAATTGTCTCGTTATCGCTTTGTAAAGCGGTACGGTTTTGTTGTAGAAAAAAATTTGTTACTTCTACAGGGGAAGGGAATCCATCTGGCCACAAACAATTATGAAAATCCATCCATGTTCCCAATAGGAGTGGACTGGGAGAACCAAACGAGTAGTCATACCAAGAAAATAGCGGAACAATAGAAACATTCGCTAGGTGTACGGGTTCTGTAAGGATACCACATTTCTTAGCAAGCTGCAAAATAAAGTCAAACTTTTGCAATGAATCGATCCTAGTTGTGCTGTCTCGCACTACCCACAACTCATGGTTTCCGGGGACGTACAACACTTTATAAAATACACTTGCTAATTTTGCAAAACTCTCTTCCAATAGACTAAGATCATCTGTCAAATCGCCCGCAAGGATCAGGATATCCTTGCTGTACTGAGAGGGAGACAGTTGGAAAAGCCATTTGCGATTCTGCTTATAGTCAATGTGAACGTCAGACGTTGCAAAAATTTTCATTTCATTCTTTGTTGCAAGAGTTTCGCCCATTTAGATTTGGTATCAAATTTTTCTAAATAAACTTTGCTGTGTTGTTTAGCCTCTTTAAATTTTCCCAATTCAAACTCAAGAAGACAGAGGTTCAAAATAGGTGTATAATTTTTTGATACGTACCTTCGGTTGAGTTTGGAACGGATCTTATCTTCTTTCATAATCTGCATCAATTGCCGGTGGACTCCTGGGTTGAATACCATTGCAAAACGTAAGTCTTTGATACGTCTTGTCAATTGTCTTGCTAGATCAGCAAGGATAGCATAGGCTTGCTTCTCTTTTCTGGTGAGGAAGTATACAAGGGCTAAATTATTCATCGTTTGTACGTCTTCTTGCAAACGCAATGCTCTCTCGCCAAGCTGTACAGCCTGATCCTCTTGTTTCTTTTCGGGAGAGTAAGCTAATAAGGCAGCAAAGTTCGCAAGCAGGGAAGGTTGTGGGTTATAGCGCATTGCTTTTGCATAAGACTTGATTGCACGTAAGAATTTTTTCTTATCACCAGGTATTTTTTTACTCCCCCTTCGTCCACCGGATTTAAAAATAATATCATCGTCAAATACCGGGGAAACGATCATGGTACGCATGCGCAACTCCACCAAGGGAGCTGTCTTTAGCCAAATCTTATGACGACAGATGGCTAAAGCCTTTAAGAGAGAAGCATTGTTCTTATACTTTTTCAACCAAGCCACCAGCAGTGCTTCTGAAACAGCAAGGTTTCTCCCTAGATCAATATTAGAATATACAGATTCCATCTTTGCAGCCAAACGATACAGTTCTTGCTCTTTGCTTTTGAAGCGAGCCAATCTCTGTAGAGGAGAAGGGTGTGTATGGAAGAAGGGGTTGTCGTAGTTATCACTCTTATCGCTCTGAGAAACTTCACGCAAGATGCCTAACATCTTTACAATAAGCTTCTCATCGTATTTCGCTTTTCTGAGCAAAAGAAGAGAAGCCAGGTCTGCTTCAAACTCTAAATCTTGCTCAAACACAAGGTCCGATAATAAATTTTCTTCCTCTGCATCATCACTCAGTTCTTTTTCAGAATCCTCACGGATAATGACACGTTTCATTGAACGAAACGCGTGTCGGTTGTAATAATGTCCCAATTCATGTCCGAGAATACCAGCAATTAAATTTTCCCTTTCCTGGGCGATGGCTGGCTTGGATGTACTGGTAATTTTTGTATCGAGAAAATCAAGGGTACCGGTATGAATTACAAATTGTCCACCGGGAAAGGTAGCTGCATTGAAATGTCTGTTGCGGAGAACTGCGAATTCTAAGGGAAATAGGCCAAAACCAGAGTGCTTTTGCAATTTGGCGAATGTCTTAGCAATAATAGAATTCCAACCCTTATAGTCTTTTACCTTGCCACCATAGGAAACGACAAAAGAATCAAAACTTTTCTTACTCTCTACATTCATGGCGGCAATCATACCTTCATAAAGCCCTCTTATCCCCAAAACGTGTGATGTTTCATAGCTGTACAATCTAGCCTTGGTGATCTTTTTCAGAGATGTTTTAAGCCTACCTCGCAAGGAGTAGACTTTTTGTTTGTAGGAAATATCTAATCGGGATTTATTTGTTGTATGGATTGTTGCCTTATAGGGAATAGAGTCACCAACACGCAATGTCTGTTTTTTAGCCTGCTTGATCACAAAAGCCTTTCCTCTAGTAAACGTTACCGTTCCTCTTGGCCAAAGAGAAAGAGGTAAAACAAAAATTAAAATGAAAAAACTATTCCTGGTTCGCATCATAAATATTCCTAGATTGGTATTAGAACTATTTTTTGCGATTCACAAAGTCTTTGTCAAATGGAATTATTACAT
>JBCCIA010000505.1:0-4084 GCA_039028475.1 Spirochaetota bacterium
TGTACAAATGCCAGAAATGGATGGAATACAAGCAACCCATAAGATTAGAGAATTGTACAAGCTACTAGACATAGTAATCATTGCCATGACAGCAAACGCGATGAGGGGAGACCGAGAAAAATATCTGGAAATTGGTATGGATGACTACATTGCCAAACCAGTATCCGTAAAATTGCTGCAAGAAAAGATTATCTATTGGGGACAAAAATACTATAGCCAAAATAAAGATGGATAAACTTATTTGGAGCCGCCCCCCTTTAGGGAAGTACAACCTTATAACCTAGCTGGATATAGACTGCTCTTCGCGGAGGGACTTTGGTTTTCCACTTTAAGATTCCAGAATTTTCTCTCTCCTCACGGTAATTGGAGGTGGTAAATTTACGATCAATGGTAACTTTAATTTCTGAAGTATCAGAAACAGGCACATTTTCAAAAACCTCTACCTCTTTGGCATTGGGTAAAAAACTCTCTAGACTGATAAAATTTTGCTGTTCTTTTACTTTTGATTTTGCAAGGATACCCTGCTTGTAATTTCTCTTTTCTGTTCGGTAGGTAACACGAATATTATTTTCTATTCCTAAAGACACCTTAAACGTCTCTTGAGAAGAGATATAGGGGATTTTTGTTTGTCCTACAAAGCCAGCATCTCTAAAAATACTTATTTTTCCGGGCAATAAGGGAAACAAAATCTCATTTCTAATCTTGCTATAATTGTACACCCGTAAGCGCTTTTTGGGTACACAGAGGTAACCCATTTGTACCTTAGAAGAAAATTCAGATATAAGGAGTTTGTGTAACTCTCGCTTAGAATTTAAATTTACCCTCCCTTTGGCACGAAAGATCAAGGAATTACCCCCTGACTCTACCTTACCACGGTTGGTGCTTTGCCGGTTCCCACTTGTACTAATTTTAGCATCAGATTTTTGCGAAACTTTCTTTTCATAACTAAAAAAGGATGACTGGCTCTTTTGTACAATGGCTCGTAATTCTTTTGCTTTTAGCTTTGTTCGGACCCGATTTTCATTGGGAATGGAAGTGGATAGAGATACTTTTACATTTTGCCAATCTTCACCTGACTCTTGCTGGATCTCAGCCAAATATTCGATCGTAGCTTTCTCTTTAGTAATATTCAAATTGTAAGTAGGACGCCAAGAACACCCTTTGATAATATAGGAAACCTTCAGCAAATGTCTTTTTTGCATCTTTCCAGAGAAGTATATCTGCAATTCTGTATAACGGCCAGATTTTTCAGCCAAAGAACGAATCAAATCCATCTTTTTCTGTAGTCGTTCTTTTTCACGCAACAGCTCTATTTTTTGGTTCTCAATTTTCGTTTTCTGTTTTTCTAAGCTACGAAAACTTTCGCGAAACTCCAGAAGAATGGACTGCCACTTTTGCACATCAGGTGTATTTTCGGTATAAGCAATTTTTTCTGAAATAGACTTAGCCGTTAACTTTTGGAATTGGTGCAACTGTCTCTTTTCATTTTCAATAAGAGCAACTTCTGCTTCTAACTCCTTCTTTTTTTGCTCTAATTTCTGCATCTGCACTTGCAACTCTGTGTACTCTTTGCTTTTATACTCTAAACTAGGTTCTAGATAAGAATGGATAGAGGAGACATAAGCTAGTTTAGTTTTTGGCAAAGAGGCCCTCAATGACTCAGAAATCAACACAGGTGATAAATCCCGTAGTACAAGTTTGTTCTCCCCTGGTTGTAATTGTAAATAAGCATAACGTGTCACTTCAGCTCTGTCTCTATAGATCAAGACTTCTTGTACAGGTAAAGAAACCTCTATCGCAAATAAAACATTGCAGAACAACAGTAAGAACAATAGAAAAATAGTTTTCAACCGTTTCATTTACTTTCTCCCGTGCGAATATACTCACGCAAAATAGAGTCTTGTGGATAGGTGACAGAATAAGAATATTTCCACACCTTACGCTTTTTACTAGGAATACGAATCTTTGCTTCTACCAAACCACGTAGTATTTTTTTTGTAGGAACAGATGTCTTTTCCATAACAACCTTAACCTTATCGTCATTTGTATAAGGAAGCCTTTCGATAAAACGTACTTTTACTGGATACGACTTTCGGTTGCGGATCGTGATAAGAATCGTTTTACGTATAACTTTTGCACTCGTAAAAAAACCTTTTTTTTCACGGTAAGAGCTTTCCTTCCTGTCAATTTCAATATCCTTTTCCACTCCTAACGGAAATTGTAAAGGTTCAGTCCTAGAAGTCATTTTTATTCGGGAAGAACCAACATAGTTATCTAGAAAAAAAATATCCAACGGCCCTTCTAGTAGGGGTTCATTTTTACGTAGCTTTGTAACGGAAGTGATATAGACATTCTTACTGGTCAAAGGAGAGGACTCATAGCGAACTTCTGCAGCCAGCTTTTGCGACTTGATATGAATACGATGGAAAGACTCATCCGAACGTACACTGTATTTTTTCTTAGCTAGGTACAAATGGTTGAAACCCCCTGAAGATTTTCGAGGTGGTACAAGTGTTTTGAGCAATTTTAGGTTTTCTTTTTCAATAGCTGCTTTTCGGTTCAACTTACGAATGTGTAGTTCAGCATCCCGTAGTTCTTTTCGTAAGTTAGGTGTTAAAGTATTGAGCTTTTTCTGTGCTAACTGGCCATAACGAATGGCTTGTGCATAATTTCTCTTACTATAGGATTGTTTTTGTTGGAGAAAGTGTTCATTCAATGTAGTAATTTTCCTTTCTGTTTCTAAGGAATTAGCTTTTGCGAGGTTTTGGTTCAAATAATTTCTGGCTCGTTCTTGCCGTTGTGACTGGAGAGAGCCGTAGCTAAACTTTTTTGCTTTCTTGCTTACTGCAGACAAAGGCTTTCTGGATATTCCACCTGCAATCCTGCCTTCTTCGCGAGCTTGCTCTCTATCACTTGGGAGTTTAGACTTATCGAGGCTGTCTATAATACGACTATCCCTTCTCCTTCGTCTAGCAGAACTCCTAGTTTGTTGGACTGGTTCTTCTTGGTAGTACGTATCCGCATCTTCTGCAACGACCTGCTGAGGAATCTCACGTTCTCCAAATCTCCACTCACTTAGTTCGGGAAGGTCTAAACTCCCACGGTAGTCAGCCGCAGAAAAAGAAAGAGCAACCCCACTCCAATCCTCACCGGTGAGATTACGAACTACAGCAAATATACTCAATTCGTTGCTCGCCTGTTTAGCATTCGTCTGCACAGTATAACGAGGGTACCACTCCGCTCCACTTATGAGATATTCCAACTGAAAGCGGTAAGATTTCGCAATTTGTGTAGAATAGTCTATACGAATCATTTTTGTGACCTTGGTAGAACGACTGCGATAAAAATTAAGTTTTGCTTCTGCTACCACCAAACGTTCATTCAATCTATCAATTTTTTGCAAAAGACTAAACTTTTCTCTATTGTTATTAGAAAGTAGGTTTTTCACCATAGCACGGTAAGAATTCCAAGCAGCCGGATTCAGTACAATATCGTTATAAGACCTAGAATCGGGCTTTCGACGAATCGGAGTTAAATTTTGCACAACCTTACCCGAGTTTTCTAAAACCTCATACTCTTCATTTAATAAATTCAAACGGCGAGATAAAGAATCATACTCTTGTTTCGCCTTGCGCAGCTTAGTATCTGCATTTTTAGCCTGAATTTCCTGACTTACCTGCAAACGAGTTACCCAAATTTTTCCCTTTGCACCAAGAAACTTTAAGCTAATGGACTTATCCTGTAATTTTTCAGGGAAACCATCCAAAATAAAATGACCATTCCTAGTAACAGACGTTCTAAGAATCCCTTGTCTCTGTACAAAAGCAGCCCCTTCATAAACTTTTACAGCTGTTATATTGCTATGTAAAACATGCCTTTGTTGGGCGTACAAAGGAAATAAGAGAAAAATAAAGCTAATCAGTAAGATAAACAACAATACCCCCTCTAACGAGTAACAGTTAGTACAATACTTTTGCAGAATGTTCTCCATGTCCATAGAATAATCTGAGTGGGTAAGTCTTGCATTGCAAAATTAAACAGATTTTATAAATAAATTTAGTAAATAATAACTTGACAAATAAAA
>JBCCIA010000506.1:0-4080 GCA_039028475.1 Spirochaetota bacterium
AGTAACTATTTAATAGTTTTGCATTGTTTCCTATAGAATTTGCAGGTTGTATAGGGCTTTTTTACTGGTAATGGTATCAAGATTGGATGTACAAAACATGGGCAGGAAATTAGTCTTAACATCTTGGTTGGGGATCGCTCTACCTTATATTTGTTTGGTTTTTCCTATTCCATTTCTCTCTTGGGAATCATTATGAGAAGCGGCTTCTTATTTTTACTCCTCTCTTTCTATCCTCTCCGGCAATTGTTGTTACTTTACAAATTGGCAATTTTCATTTAGCAATGATTTGTATCAGCCTTCTAGTCTGGGTCTACTTAGAAAAAAATAAAGATACAATTGCCGGAACTTTGCTTTCTATTGCTACCTTAGCAAAAATATCTCCTGGCCTTTTGGGAATTTTTTTCATAGTGCAGAAAAAATACAAAGCAGTAGCTGCAACTGTTATTGCAACTATGATTATCTGTGGTGTTACATATTTTGTTTTTGGAACAAAGGTATGGCATGATTTTATTTTTTACCATTTGTCTAATGTCCAAACGGGAAGAGCACTGGCTTTTCTGGCAGATTCAAGCGATAGCATAAAATTCAACCAGGCCCCTTTTGGCATTCCCTTTAAACTGAGTGCATTGGGAATTTTTGATATTGGCTGGAAAGAGGCAAGATGGGTTGGGAACATTTATACAGTTTTTTTGTTTATCATTACATCATTTGCAGCTATAAGAAAAGGAAGTCCACAGTTTCGTCTGACAATTTGGATCTCTGTTATGATGTTTGCTTCTCTACGTAGCCCTTTTGCTGCTCCTTTTGTCTTACTTACAGTTAGTTTCTTACTTTTACTTCTTGTTTGTGAACTCAGGTCTATTCGTTCTATTTTTTTATTTATCGTTGTTTTTATATTGTTTTCCCTGCAATTTCCGATTGCTAATACAAAAATTGCGATTGGATATTCTCTTGTGAGAGTTATACTTTTATATACATTCTTACTTTGGATACTCTTTAGAAGGGAGAGACCTTTTGGTTTTTCGCGAGTTTAATATAATACCATATAAATTAAATTCTTTTGGACAAAATTAGGCGGTAGATTAGCTTTTATCGAGAGAAACATGATGCACAATATATTGATCACAGGCAGCACGGGAATGACTGGTAGATTGGCTTTAGAGAAATGCCTGAGTCTACCTACAGTAACAAAAGTTACTACAATTACCAGGAAGAAGAGTGATTTCTCACACCCCAAATTAACCGAAATTATCCATAGCGATTTTCTTGATTTTACCTCGATAGAAGACAAGCTCCAGGGTCATAATGCCTGTATCTACTGTCTTGGCGTATATACTGGACAAGTGGGCAAAGAAGAATTCCGCAAGATTACTACAGACTATACTAGAGCGTTTGCTGAGGCAATCCATAATGCAAATGAAAAAATGGTCATCAGTTTTTTAAGCGGGCAGGGGGCTGATTCTTCTGAGAAGAGTATGGTTATGTTTGCTCGTGATAAAGGAGCTGCTGAAAACTCTTTATTGCAACAGGGGTTTGAGAAAGTATATATTTTTCGTCCTGGTTATATCTATCCAGTACGGGAAAGACAAGAGCCAAATTTTTCTTACAAATTGATGCGGAAGCTCTACAAACCTATATCTACGATTTTTCCAAATATTGGCCTTACCTCTGAACATTTAGCTCACGCAATGGTAGAGGTTACTTTGAAGGGTGGAGAGAAAGCAATCTATGAAAATAAGGATATCCGAGATATAAAAATTACCATCTGAAAACTAGGGTGGGCTAGCACCAAAGGTGCGATGTTCAAAAACCTTTAAACTAATGAAATGTCCGCTAAGGCATGTATATCTTATGTCAAAGTTGTACTTTCATCTAAAACGGATCGTACTATTTTGCCAAACTCTTTGATATCAAAAGGTTTGGCTAAGAGTTTATCAACTTTCCAAGAGGCAATGTTATTTTCGACTATCTGGTCATGGTAGCCTGTTAACATAATAATGGGTACTTGTGTATAGATTTGTTTCAATTGTTCTGCCAATTGCTTCCCATTCATATATGGCATTTTGTAGTCTGTAATTACAAGGTCAAACATCTGAGATTGCTGTTTGAATACCTCCAGTGCTTCCATACTGTCTAAAAAATCTTTCACTTGGTATCCTAGATCTTCTAAAACTGTTTTGACTAAAAGAGCATTCAATGATTCATCATCCACTACTAAAATTTTCTCGCGCCCATGCGATACGGGTTTTGGGTATGTTATGTGTGGTTTGGTACTCTCCTGTATTGTTGGAAAGTATAGGTAGAAATTGGCTCCTCTTCCCGGTTCACTTTCAACTACAATTTTACCATTGTGCTGTTCTACAATTCCTTGTACGGCAGATAAACCAAGTCCAGTGCCGTCTCCCACTTCTCTGGTGGTAAAAAAAGGATCAAAGATACGCTCTATAATAGCTGGTTCAATCCCTGTGCCTGTATCATGGATACCCAGAACTAAGAAGTTCGTGTCTTCTTTGATTTCTTTTAGACGCGAAGCATCACGGAAATCGCTTTTTCGCAGTCTTATAGTGAGTTCTCCGCCATTCGGCATTGCATGGATGGCATTCCTACAGAGGTTGAGAATCACTTGGTGAAGTTCTTCTGGAGTTCCTACTATAGAGGGCAAATTCAAAACAATTTGTTTTTGAATGGTAATATGGGGGTAAATGGTATTTTCAAGGATCTTGATTGTTTCTTCAACTATTTCTTCTAATTTTAACGATTCTTTTTTGGCTATACGCGAGCATCTGCTGGATTAGGTTGCGAGCTTTGCTACCGGCGATGTGTATTTGTTTGATTCCTTTGTAATCAGGATCAAACTTATTTTTTTAGCTAGTAGCAACTCTGTGTATCCTAGAATTGGTGTTAACAAACTGTTAAATTCGTGGGCAATTCCCCCTGACAAATTGCCAATGGCTTCCATTTTCTGTGATTGCCGGAGTTTGGATTCGAGTTGTTTTTGCACAGTGATGTCTTGGATCACTCCTGCCATACGAATCAGCTGTTTCTGGTCATTCCAATAGGTTTGGCCTTACGAACGTACATAACGTATTTCTTTGTCTTGTCGTAAAATGCGAAATTCTATATCGTAAATATGCTGGGGGTTTTGTAGGGAATTTGCGATTTGTTTTTTTACATATTCGAGGTCTTCTGGGTACACCAAAGCAAGAAAAGTTTTATAGTTTGGTGTTATCTTTTTGGCATTGAATCGAAAAATTTTATAAAACTCTTCTGACCACACCGTATGATTTGTGATGGCATTCCAATTCCAAATTCCGAGCGAAGCAATTTTGGCAGATTGGACAAGAAGCGATTGTGCCTGTTTGATTTCCGTAATGTCAGTTGATATCGCTGAAATGCCAATGATTCGATCCTGAGAATCTTTGATAGGAGATACTTTTAATTGGATATTGATAGGAGTTCCATTTTTATGAATTCTAATCGTTTCAATAGCCGGGACTTCCCCACCATTTGCAATGGTTTGAATGATTTTTTTTTGTTTCGCAACAGTTTCAGGAGGAGATAAAATTGCTATTGATTGTCCGAGTGCTTCTGCTCTGGAGTAGCCGAACATCTTTTCAGCGCCTACGCTCCAAGTTGTAATCAAGCCCTTGGTATCAACCCCCGTAATAGCTTCATTGGAAGATCGAATGACTTCTTGAAAAAACGCAGTTTGCTCTTCTACTAGCTTTTTATTACTAATTTTTTTGCGGAGTTGTTTGATTTCTGCAAGTAATTGCTCTTTGCTTTTCTTTTCGTCTTCCATTTCTTATATAAAATACCTTTCCTTTTTTAATCGTTTTGCTATTATGGTCTCTTAAATAATTTTTGACTAGTGATGAATGGTTTACCTATATATATAAGCATTATTTTTGTACTGACAACTTTTTTAACAGTTAGTATTTTTTATTGGGCAACCCATTGCTCCAGAATGGTTGCTAGTGTAATACTGCTTTGGTTAGTATTACAGAGCTTGATTGGACTTTCGGGTTTTTATACTGAGACGGATACTTTTCCACCGAGATTTTTGCTTTTGTTTGGTTC
>JBCCIA010000507.1:0-4075 GCA_039028475.1 Spirochaetota bacterium
AGAACTTGCATCAAGTATTTTCCATAGGCGTTCTTCAAAAGTGGCTTAGCAAGTTTTTCCAAAACATCTGCGGAAATATACCTCATCCGATAAGCAATTTCTTCTGGACAGGCGATTTTCAGACCTTGTCGCTTCTCTACAGTTTCCACAAATAGAGAAGCCTCCATAAGCGAGTCATGAGTTCCCGTATCTAACCACGCATAGCCTCTACCCATGACCTGAACATCCAAAGTTCTTTCAGCAAGATAGATTCGATTCAAATCGGTAATCTCCAATTCACCTCTTACAGAAGGTTTAATTTGTTTAGCATAAGAGACTACCTGTTCATCATAAAAGTACAAACCGGTTACAGCATAATTCGACTTGGGCTTTTTAGGTTTCTCTTCTATAGAAAGAGCAATCCCCTTCTTATCGAAATCTACCACACCATAACGCTCAGGGTCATGAACATGGTAAGCAAATACAGTCGCACCGACCTCTACCGTATTTGCCGAATTTAGGAGACTCTCCATCCCATGTCCAAAGAAAATATTGTCACCCAATATCAAGGCGGATTTATCGCCATTTATAAACTCTTCTCCAATCAGAAAAGCCTGGGCTAAACCATCTGGAGAAGGTTGGATTGCGTATTGGATCTCTATACCCCACTTACTCCCATTACCAAGTAATTCTTGAAAAAGAGGAGTCGCTTCCGGTGTAGAAATGATCAAAATTTCCCGAATACCAGACAGCATAAGTATTGTCAATGGATAATAAATCATTGGCTTATCATAAACTGGTAAGAGTTGCTTCGAAATAACACGTGTTACAGGGTAGAGTCTAGTTCCAGACCCTCCTGCTAAAATAATACCTTTTCGTTTTGCCATTTCTTACCCTCTATCCTGGTATTGTTCTTGGTAGTATTGCTGGTAGTCACCACTTAATATATCTTGCCACCAGGTCTGATTTGTTAGAAACCAATCTACTGTGAGTCGTATCGATTCTAGGAAGGAATACTCTGGCTTCCAACCCAATTCGGTTTCGATTTTTGTAGGGTCAATGGCGTAACGAAAATCATGCCCAGGTCTATCCTTAACAAATTTTATTAGGTCTTTATGAGGACTTCCTTCAGGATGCCTTTCATCCATTAACTCACAAATTAAATGGACGATTTCCAGGTTTGTTTTTTCGTTGCGAGTACCAATGTTGTATGTCTCTCCCAACTTTCCATGCAACAAAGCCAAGTCAATAGCAGAGCAGTGATCCTTAACAAATAACCAATCGCGAATATTGTCTCCCTTCCCATAGACAGGCAAAGGTTTTCCTTGTAAACAATTCAAGATCAGTAAAGGAATAAGCTTTTCAGGAAAATGGTGCGGTCCATAATTATTAGAACAATTCGTTGTAACCACTGGTAACTGGTAGGTATGGAAATAAGCTCTTACTAAGTGATCGGAGGCAGCTTTACTCGCCGAATAAGGAGAATTGGGGGCATAAGGAGTCTGCTCTGTGAAAAAGCCGCCTTCCGCAAGGCTTCCAAAAACTTCATCTGTAGATACATGCAAAAACTTATCTAAACCGGAAGAATGCATTTTTTGTTTGGCAACTTCCAATAATTGGAATGTTCCTAGGACATTGGTGCGCACAAATTCTTCTGGACCCAATATGGAACGATCCACATGACTTTCCGCAGCAAAGTGTGCAATTTCCGAATAATCAATACCTTGCAATGTACTCTCTAAGTTTTGCTTATCTGCAATGTCTACACAATAAAAAGCAAACCTTTCATCTTCTTCCCACTTTTTCAAATTGGCAAGGTTACCGGCATAGGTTAATTTGTCTAACACAGTCACTCTGATATCTGGGTATCTCTCCAATACATGATGGACAAAATTAGCACCAATAAAACCCGCTCCACCAGTTACAAGTATGTGTCTAGTTTTCATAATACTCTCGCTTAACTTAAGTTCGTAGCTTGGAATAGAAAAGGAGAATTGTACTCCTGCAATGTAGGCAAAACTTTATCCTTTTCAGAAACCGTAAAGTCGGTAGAACCCAAGATATCTTGCCAAGGAATTGCTATTTCGGAGTCATCAAAAAGAATTCCTAACTCATGCTGCGGAGCATATTCGGTCGTCACCTTGTATACGAAATCTGTATCATCTTCTAAAACTAAAAAACCATGTGCAAACCCCGGTGGAACCCAAAAAATATGCTTATTTTCACCAGAAAGTTCTACTCCCACCCACTTTCCAAAGGTAGGAGAGCCTTTGCGAATATCTACTGCGACATCATAAACTCTGCCACGGATAACTCGAACTAATTTTCCTTGTTCGTAAGGTGGAATTTGGAAATGCAAACCTCGCAAAACTCCTTTTTTGGAACGAGAGTGGTTATCCTGTGGATATTGTCCTGGTATTCCTTCTTTACTAAATGCTGAAGCCTTATAAGACTCCATAAAGAAACCACGCTCATCGCCAAAAACACGTGGCTCTACCAATATAGGTCCACTAATATCAAAACGAGTAAACTTCATATATTCTCCTATCTTAAGCTACAATCCGAGCTACCACTTCCTCTGCAATCGCTGGTGAAGAAGTCAAACCTGGACTTTCAATACCTAATAAGTGGATTACTTTCTGAGGATATTCTTCGATAACAAAATCTTTCCAAGCCTCACCACGGTAGAAAAGTCGTGGCCGCAAACCTGCATAGCCCTCTTCTAGATCATCTTCTTGGTAACAATCCAATATATTGCACAGTGAACTATAATAGACATCGCGTGGTGTTTGGATATGGTAATCTTCTTTGGACTGTGCCCAATTGGAATTGGGGCCGGCATAGGCTTCACCAGCGATATTAAATGTATAATGTACTCCCAATGCAGTACTCGTCGGAGAAGGAATTGGGTAGATTAGCTTTTGGTATGGCAACGGTTTTTTGATGCGATAGTACTCGCCTTTATTAGCTCGAATTTCATAATCAACTAGGCCAAACTCTCGTGCCACTTCATCACCGTACAAACCACCAGCATTGACAATATATTCAGCTTCGATTTCTTCGACTTCTCCGCGAGTAGATACAAGTTTGGGCTGGCCCTCTTGCATGGTAAACTTACGAGACTTTAGTGTAATGACATCATACTCATAACCCAAATGCCACAAAGTCTTCAAATACTCAGGAACATCTACGATCCCTGTAGATGGCACATGGATCGCTAAATCTCCCAACACACCCGAATATTCACGACCTGGATGTTCTACAATTTCCAAACCTGCGACTCCATTTCGTTTGCCATTCTCTAACAGTTTGTGCAAAGTTTCATGTCTTTGTAAACGATCTTTTTCATCTCTTGCCTTACCCGTAGTGATAAGCTTGCCTGAGATTCTATGCGGTACATTGCACTCTTGGAAAAATTCTAATCCTAACTGATACCCACGCATGCAATACTTTACTTTTTCAGAATCTTGTGGGTAATAGATACCAGAATGCAACACCCCTGAATTCCGCCCACTAATGCCATCACCTGGATTTTGGCCTTTTTCGCATACAGCAACAACCATACCCTGTTTTGCTGCTAAATAGGCAATCCAGCTACCTATAATTCCAAAACCTACTACTAATACATCTATCATGAATCCGGGAGCCTTATATACTACAGTTTCATAATTTTTACAGCCTACTTTTTGTCTTTTCTAAAATGGCTAGATAAAATAATTTTTATTTTTGACAGTAACTGTTTTTTTATTATATGGCTAGTAATGATTTCTGTATGCATAGCAACATTTAATGGAGAAAAATATATCCATGAACAATTAGTATCTATCTTACAACAACTAGGTACGAATGATGAAATAATTATTTCTGATGATTCTTCAACAGATAATACAATCAAGATGATCCATGCAATCAATGACAAACGTATTAAAATTTATCACAACAATGTAAGAAATCCAATACAGAACTTTGAAAATGCTCTTCGCAAAGCCCAAGGAAAATATATTTTTTTATCAGATCAAGATGACATTTGGTTAGAAACTAAAATATCCATTACAATAGAGCATCTACAAAAATATGACCTTGTCGTTCATGACGC
>JBCCIA010000508.1:0-4069 GCA_039028475.1 Spirochaetota bacterium
AACTGTTTTCATAAAGACGATTTCAGTTTGCATTAACAGAAAAAGTATGTTTTTTTTAGATAAAAACAAAATATTTTTGTAAAAGAAGTTGACTTTCCATTTGAATATGGCATTGTTGAATTGTGAACCGAGCAAAAAAACAACTTCATACTAAAGTGGTTAAAGCCATAAAAGACTCTAGCTTGTCTTTTTATAAACTAGAAGAAGGCACTGGAGTAAGTCGTGAAACATTGAGACATTTGTACAAAGGACTGAGAGATAATGTTTCCCTAGAAATACTGTTTAAAATAGCAGATTTTTTTCAAATCAAATACAAATTTGAAACAAACAAATCTCCAGATTATACTTTTGTAAAAGGTAAGCGAGGAAAAAAAGTTCTCAGTAAAGTGTAATATTTTTTTTGCATTGACGATTTTTTCCTATCCTTTGTTGTATCATCGCCATGCAGACAGCGATGATCAGCGAAATCTTCTACTCCCTTTCTGGTGAAGGAATTACCGCAGGGGTTCCCACCGTCTTTGTACGTTTTTCTGGTTGTTCTCTTCGCTGCGGTATAACAGGAGAACGTAAGCTGTGGTGTGACACTCCTTATGCACTCTCTCCCAATGTTGGGGAGAAAATGTCTATCCAGGCTATTCTGCAAACTATCGCATCCCTTGCAAATCCCCCTTACCAACTACTTCTCACTGGAGGAGAGCCTCTGGAAGGTGAGAAAAAAAAATTTTGCCAAGAATTGGTAAAAGTTGTTTATCAAAAGAGACATAATTATTATTATGAAAAACCGCGTGTAGAGACTAGTGGGAAAGAAAACCTGGCTGGTTTAGACTCCATGTATTTTACTATGGATTATAAACTACCTGGTTCAGGGATGGAAGCAGAAATGGATTTGGATAATTTTCGTATCTTGCACGAACGCAACGAAGTAATGGATGAAATCAAGTTTGTCGTTAGAGACAGGGTTGATTTTGAACGTGCTGAAGAGATTATCAAAGAGTTCAAACTACAAAGGAACCTGCTGTTTTCTCCCGTGGAAGGAGAGTGCGACCCAGGTGAGTTGTCTGAATGGATCAAAAAAGCTTCTATTCCAGGTATCCGACTATCTTTACAAATTCATAAAATTCTTTGGGGCGATATAAGAGGAGTTTAATTGTCATCTCAAGCAGTACAATTGACGCTAGATTTTGAATTTAGCGCTGATCAAAAAAGATTCTATGCAAATGCTTTCTTAAAAAACCGGCCTTCCTTAGGAATTGCCAAGGTAAAGAAAAAGCGCGATGGTTACTACTATCTGCTATTCGCAAAAAATGAACAATGCCTACAGGTTCATGAATCTGATACAAATCTATACCTATTTACGTCTTCTTTAGATGCCCTTTGGCATAAAGAAGAAAAACCAATGCAGATGTACATTTCCTTATTGGCTACTGAGTTGAAGCTAAAGCATGTTTTTGACAAACTTTCCTCGCTTTCCAACTCACGGACCCGTCTGTTACCACACCAAATCGAATCTACGTACTATGTGGTGAATAGCTTAAAGCCACGCTTTATTTTGGCAGATGAAGTCGGTTTGGGAAAGACTATCGAAGCTGGACTCATCATGAAAGAGTTGGTTTTTCGCAATAATTATCGCAAAATACTTGTGGTTGCTCCTTCCCCGCTGCTTGTACAGTGGCAGAATGAACTCAAAAATAAATTCAATGAAGATTTTACTATTATCAAGAGAAAGAATTTTGTCACCAACGGTGAGTTGCATTGGCGTAACTTTCGCAAGGTTATTACCTCGGTAGATTTCATCAAAAATCCTGTGTATGCAGAAGAAATTCTCAAAACCAAGTGGAATATCGTCATTTTTGACGAGGCTCACCGTCTGCGACGAGACTATTCGAAAGTTACCAAAGCCTACCAATTTGCTGAGAAAATTGCCAAAAGATGTGAATGCCTACTTTTATTAACAGCGACTCCCTTTCGTGGAAAGTTGGAGGAGCTATTTTATCTGGTGCATCTTGTAGACCCCAATGTCTTAGGTTCCTACCATAGCTTTGTCAATGATTATGTTGTGGGAATGAAAGTGGATCTGAAGGAGAAGATCAGTAAGATATTGCTACGACGACGTAAGGTGGAAGTTGGTGGATTTACCAAGCGCTTTGCTAAGACGGTACGGATCGAACTGTCCGAATCAGAGAGGCAATTCTACGACGAAACGACTGAGTATGTCAAACGTGAATACAACCTAGCGATGAATACAAAAAACCGTGCTACAGGCTTTGTCATGGTCGTATTTCAAAAGTTACTAGATTCTTCTGTGGTTGCTCTCTTACACGCATTGCAGAAGCGCAAGTTTCTCATTGAATCCCGTATGTACAAGCTAGCGGGAATTGATAGGAACCTAGACGATTGGGATCCTGATGAGACAGAGGATGTTGAAGAGTTTATTGCTGGTTTGGAAGAGTCTGCACACGGTGATTTGCAGAGCGTGCGACGAGAACTTTTAACCCTCCAGAGGCTCATCAAATTGGGCAAATCTATCCGCGAAGACCGCAAGTCACAGAAACTAAAGGAAACTATAAATCGCCTAAAAAAAGAAGGCAGCAAAAAGTTTATCATATTTACCCAGTTTCGCAACACCCAAGACTACATAGCCGAAGTATTATCCGATTACAAGGTCTCTTTGTTTCATGGTTCGCTTTCTGCAGATGAAAAAGAGCAGAAGATCGATGATTTTAAAAATGAAACAGAGATTTTGATCTGTACCGAAGCAGGTGGAGAAGGTAGAAATTTGCAATTTGCCAATATTTTGTTCAATTACGATTTGCCGTGGAGTCCCCTGAAAATTGAACAGAGGATCGGTCGTATCCATCGCTTTGGCCAGAAGGACAATGTTTATATCTTTAATTTTGCCAGTAAAGACACTGTCGCAGAGCGAATTTTGGAAGTATTGGAGAATAAAATCAAATTATTTGAGAACTCTATCGGCAATTCAGATGCTCTACTAGGAACAATTGAGGATGAACTGGATTTTCATTCCGGTTTTATGCAGTTTGTAACGGGTAGAAAGACCAAAAAAGAGATGGAAACGGAACTCGATGCAAAGATCAAAATCGCTGAAAAAGGTTACAAAAGACTGAACTCTCTGGTCACTCCAAAATTGATGGACTTCAATTTAGAAGATTACTACAGTTATTCTTTAACAGAACGGCAGTACAACAATTCACATTTAGAGGAGTTACTCCTGTACTACCAAAACTATTTTGCAGAGGAATGTACTGCAAAGCTGGAGAAGGTTTCTAACAATACTTACCGGCTGGTAGCGAAGACAGGAGAAGTGGCAAAAAAGCTCGCCACATTTGACTCTAACTTGGCTTTGCAGAACGATTCGCTGGAGTTTATTGCTTTTGGTCATCCCATTGTGGATTCTTGTATTGACAATTTAGTCAAAAAAGATCCCGTTCGTAAGAAACGCTATATCCGCAGTGCAAACTTTGCCAATACGATTGTTTTCA
The DNA here is from genome assembly GCA_039028475.1 of Spirochaetota bacterium. GTDB lineage: Bacteria > Spirochaetota > Leptospiria > Leptospirales > Leptospiraceae > JBCCIA01. Next base: position 3,501 of record JBCCIA010000508.1, read on the forward strand.
TTTTTTTAGTAGACTTTCTTTTTTCCATGAAACGTTCGGAGATCTTTTACATGCGTTTTGAACAGCTCACTGGCAAAGTAGAATTGCTAGAGTCTTTACCAGAAGACCTGCGAAAGTCGATCCTAGGCGAAGTACATTTGGAAGAAGAGGATACACATGTACTGCCCAGTTTGGAAACTAATTATTTAAGAATTGATATTGTTGTGCTCAGTAAGGTTTTTGAAGTCTTTAAAAATCCAGAAAAAGAATATTTTTCAAAACCAGTACTGTGATTTTACTAGTTTTTGCAGTAAGTTTTTACTGTGCTGGCCCATAGTAAGAACTTTGATTAGCACTTGCTCTCTACTGGCGAGCAAAGTAAAAGCACTTTGATCTGTCCACTGTGACAGTGCTCTGCTGCAAGCAAGTAAACCAAGAGCAGTAAAAAGGGAAAATGACAACTAGCCTAGTAACAGTCAAAGTATTTGGGTAAGAGAATGGTCCAAGTTTTGAGGGGGCGCACTATTACTGTACTTGGGGGGATAGTGGCATACACTGCTTGATGGTGGAACCCACGTATAATTTTATCA
>JBCCIA010000509.1:0-4064 GCA_039028475.1 Spirochaetota bacterium
AGATGAACACTTTAGAGTTAAAGTCAGATATAATCAAATTAATCGATATCATTGAAGATGAGGCTATTTTACAAGCAATTAGGGTCTTATTGCTAAAACAAGTTCCTGAACGGGAACAGGAAGATTTTTGGGATGTTCTTCCCACTTCTGTACAACAAGAAATAGAAGTAGGCCTAGCTGAAGCCGATGCAGGAAATGTATTTTCTCATGAAGATATAATGCAGGAAATGCGGGAAAAATATTTACAAACCTTATAAACCCTCACGCCTCCACTTCCCCCTGCCTAACCCTATGAATGCGCGTCACATCCTTCGCATAATCCACATCCAACACAGGCTCTATGTATTGAAAGGTATTCTCTGACACGGAACGTCCTTCGCCATCAAGAACTGCATCGAGCTTGCCCTTACGAATATACCCTGAATTTAGAAACAAATTTTCACAGAGTTCTAAATTGGTGAGGCGGTTGTAGAGGAAAGAGTTCAAGCGAAAGATTTTCAAAAGCTTACTGTAATGATTTACAAGGTCATAGGAAGAAAACACAAGTAGGCGTTCAGACTTTTGTCCCTTGGCATAGGATTCAATTTCTTGGAAGGAAGAATTGCTGTATTCTAATTGGTAGAATAGCATGTCGTGTGCTAATAATCCCAGGCGTTGCATACGAGTAATGATTGTACGATTACCCGTTGCTTGTTGTAGATCTATATTTGTTAGAAGAGGGTAGGCATCTCTGTTGGGGATTTGTTGTTTCGCATGGTAAGAATAAAAAAGACAACTATCATTGTCCACAAGAACCATCTCATCTTCTATGACCATCTGTTGTAGATCTACCAAAGAAAAGGGAGCAATCGGTTTCCCCAAAAGAACGATATAGCCTTCGATTTCGAAACGTTTCATTTTTTGCTAAAAATACTTTTGATCTTATGTAAGACCTGCTGAAAAAAAAGACCCTTGGATGGATAGTTTTCTAAACCATAAGTTACGTCAGTTAATCCATTGACAGCCGTTTGGATTTCATTGGTTTGTTTGCTGGTATCGACACGCCAATCTTTGCCTAATTTTGTGCCTTGGTAAATTTCTATATGAACTTTAGAGTAATCAATATTTTCCCTATCAAAAGTTTTCTCTTTGGGGGTTAGGTATTGATTCCTGTCAAAAAGCTCCATATACAAAAGATTAGTATCTCAAGCTTATTTGTAAAGCAAAAAAATTGAATCGTTTTCTGGTATTTTTTACTTCACATGCTCATGGTTGTAGAGGTGATCCATGCAATACTCGTATTCTTGATTCTTACACTCCACACAGTAACGGAATTCCATATTGGGGTCATCCTTCTCGGTGATGCCACAGACATAGCAGCGATGGATAGTGGGAGTAACTGGCATTTTGGTGGTCAATTGGTGTCTGTATCTGAGTCGTATATCTCCCCAAATGTCTTTTCCATAAAACAGTAATAAATTGGAAAGACCAAGAACCACTCCCAGGGCAGGGTAGGCAGATTTATGTTTAGAAATTCCTAGAACCATACTTATGAGTAAGAACACCAAACTGATGGTACCTAACCATTTGAGTTTGACTGGTAGAATAAAGAAAATGTAGATCTCCATATCTGGGAACCGATAAGCAACTGCCAAGAAAGTGGAAAGGTATATATAGCTAGAAGTGATCTCTAAAGGTTTAAAAAGAGAAGCGAAAGCTCCGAGAATACAAGTTATAAATCCAATCAACATGAAAAGATTGTATTGACCAGGACCCAAATCACCCTCTAGCATATTGCCAAGAAAAAAGAAAATGTAGAGGTAGAGGAACAAACCCATCCATAGGCTACCTAAAAAAGTAGATTTAATACGGAAGGGGTATACCAATAGATGGAACCATTCGCCATCGGTAAGAATCTTTGCATTCACCTCTCCAAAAGTAGGAGCGTAAAGGTAACAAAACCCACTGACAAGGGTGGTAACCATAACGATGTAGACAGTTAGGTTCTCAATATTATTTCTGTAGAAAAAGCGTTTGATGGCTGAAAACATCTACCTATTTAACCGTACGAATTTGGATCGTATCGACCCTTTCCTTCCCAGCAATGATATCGGAAAGTATAACAATCTCATCTCCAGGCTCGACAGCTCCATACTTCTTCAATGTCTCCATAGCGGTTGCAATGGTTTTCTCTGGATCATTAGAGAAGTCAATACGATAGGGAACAACATTGCGATTTAGCGAAAGCTTACGCCTAACAGATGTCATATTGGTAAATGCGTGAATGGGTGTTTGTGGATGGAAGGAGGATACATTATTAGCAGTAACCCCACGACGAGTGATCACTAAAATTGCAGGTGCATTCATGGAGTCAGCGAGACGCGCCGCAGAGCGAGCTAGTTTTTCTTTTAGATTGGCAGCTTGCCGTTCCCTTGCATACTCGACACCAGCCTGTGCTTGCTCAGTCCGTGAAGCTACGCGATCTAACATTTCCACACAACGCACAGGGAATTTTCCTGTTGCCGTTTCCCCAGAAAGCATGATTGCATCGGCTTCCTCAATCACTGCGTTGGAAACATCGGTGATCTCTGCTCGTGTCGGGAAGGGGTTTTGGATCATACTTTCTAAGAGGTGGGTAGCAACAATAACCCGCTTGCCTTGTGTAGCACATTCATGGATAATTTTGCGTTGGATAATAGGTAGTTCTTCCAATTCGATTTCCACTCCTAAGTCTCCCCGGGCAACCATGACTCCGTCGGCAGCAGCAATGATATCCTTATAATTCTTTACCGCTTCGCGGTCTTCGATCTTTGCGATGATCTTTGCATGAGCGTGCTTTTCTTCGATGATCTTGCGCAAATCCATAATGTCTTCAGAAGATCGGACAAAAGACAAAGCAATAAAGTCAATTTCTTGTACAAGACCAAAGAGAATATCTTTTTGGTCTTTCTGGGTGATGGATGGTAAATTTACCCGCACTCCGGGAAGGTTGATATGCTTACGGCTGCCTAATTTTCCCCCGTCTAGTACCCTACAAATCAATTCGTTTTCATTGATCTCTAAAACAGTCAAGTTGATGAGACCATTGTCTACCGTTACTTTATCACCAATATCTAAGTCTTTTACAATATCGGTATAGTTTACAAATACAGAACGTTCTTCTGACTCTTGTCCTGGAATGATGTGGAATGTAAAAATTTCTCCTACTTTTAAATCTAATTCGGTAGGAACTTCCCCGGTACGGATTTCTGGGCCTTGTGTGTCTAATAGGATCGCAATGGGCTGTTTTAAGTTTCGGTTGATATTCTTGATTTGCTTGATGACTTTGCCATGTGAGTTGTGGTCACCATGAGACATGTTCAAACGAGCAATGTTCATTCCAGCGTTTGCAAGCGAACGAATTTTCTCTGAACTAGATGTAGAGGGCCCTATCGTACAAATGATCTTTGTTTTGCGGATGTTACTGGACATTTACTTTTTCTTTTGGTTTATCAAACGCTGCAAGAAGTCTTCCAAAGAAATATAAATATCGTATTTTTCTTGGTTAGGCATTTTAGAACGTCGTTGGTTTTCTGTTTCCTGTTGGGCTTTGTCGAGAAGAGCCGCGCCTTTGCGTTTGATATATTGCTTGCTAATCAGAATCGGCCAACTGTATTTATCTAATTTTGTTTTGATCTTAAAGGAAAGGATTTCTTTATTGGCAAATTTTTTCAGAAAAGAAATTACTTCTTCTTCGGAAATATTCTCACCCATCTCCTTTACTAAATATTCTCTATCAGGAAATAAACCTTGATCCCAAGCAGAATTTAAAATGCGGATGATACTTTTTAGCAATTCTTTGGCTTCTACTTCATTCATATCCCCAAAAACGGGAGCATCAGGGTCTGCTTCTTCTGGCGCTGCGGAGTTTGGGTCTGTTTTCATTGCATCGGCAAATTTTTGTGTGACATTGGAATCGTCTTCTTCAGAACCATCTTTCTTCAATCTTTCTTCAGCAATCCGAGTTTTTTCCTTTTGGATTACCTTCATTTTCGATTCCATAATTCTTTTCTTTTGCGTTTCTTCCTGCTGTTTTTTGAGCATCG
>JBCCIA010000510.1:0-4053 GCA_039028475.1 Spirochaetota bacterium
CAAAATTTGAAATAGGTATTCAATTTTTTGTTTATATAAGACATAAATTATTGAAGACGTTTGTACGCTGAGAGCTATTTTAAAATGTTGGTTTCTTGTCTATATTTGGTAAAGCTGCGTCTAATCGACGAGCCAATTCGGGTAATTTGATAGTGGGTACTGCGGGGAAGAGGTGGTGTTCTAGGTGGTAAAACATGCTAAAGGTAAGTCTATTTTTCCATGCAGTCCTCTGGGTTCTCGCAAAATCAGGGGTTTCCAGCGTTCCATGGTGCACACTCCAGACAGCGAAAAAGGCCATGAGACATTCTGCAAATAGCATGACGAGTATGTGGTAGACCAGCCAATCGATGCGGAAGTAAAAAACTATGCTGGTAAACGATACAATAGAGACAATTTCGATGATGAGGTTTTTTCTGTAGTGTCTGTTGCCTAACTGCCAAGTGAGAATGTGCACTTTGAAAAAATGTATAGGGCCATAGAGAATCGCTTCATACCAGGTCATATGGGCCGACCTACCTTCTTGATCCTCTTCGGAAAGGCAGTACTTATGGTGGCGTAAGTGGTTGAACTTTATGGCATGGATCGAAGCCATCATTAAAATACTATTGGTATATAGAGTCAACCAGGTCAGAAAGCGATTGGTTCCCAGAGAATTGTGAAAGCCATTGTGCACCTGGCGTAGAGCGGTGAGAAAGAAAAACGCTGAAAAGGGCAGGGCAAACAGGTAGTAGCCGTAGTAAGCTAGACCCAAAGAAGTCAAAAACCAAGGTATGGTGAGATTGTTCTCTACCAACATCTCTATAAGAGAAAGTTTTTTCAAATCCTGCCACTTTACTTTTTTAAGGACGTCTTTCTGTTGCATTTCTCAACTCTCCCTTCTATTTTCTAAGCGTAGAACTACTTAGTTGTTTCTCCACCCATTTCGGTAAAGACCTGGTCGATGGGTTCCCAAAGCTCGATTTTGTTGTCTTCATTGTCCATGATATGCACAAATTTTCCGTATTCAAAGCTCTGCACTTCATCTAGTATTTTGACACCATTCGCTTGTAGTTGTTCTAACAAGCCTTCTAAGTTTTGCACACGGTAGTTGATCATAAATTCTTTTTGCGAAGGTTGGAAGTAATCTGTTTTTTCTGCAAAAGGGCTCCATTGCAGGTAATTGATTTCCTCTGGTCTGTGGGCATTGCGAAACTCAAAAGAGGAACCGTAGTCATTGGTAGCTAGGCCTAGGTTTTTGCGGTACCATTCTTTGCTGGCGTTAGGGTCTTTGGAACGGAAAAAGATTCCGCCAATTCCTGTGACTTTGGGTGTTGTGTTATCCATAAGCATTTCTACTAAATCCAAGTAGTACTGGTCAATCTAATTTTGCCGACAAAACTATCATTCTCTGTAAGTCTGAGTAATGATAGTAGCGTATAAATTGATTGAACTTTCCTACATTTCTCCAACAATTGTCTTGTTAGTTCGTTGCAAAGGAAACTTTCTTGAAAGAAGCAAATAAGTACATGTATCGCATTTTCTTAGAAACAGAGATATTCACCCATGTGATTTCCATACCAATGGTAATCTATATCGTCATTCTTATTATGGATTATAGTCTAGAGAAATTGCAGTTTCTCTTGCTAGGTGTCGCGGTGGCAGTCGTTCCTTCCTATATTGTGGGACTTTTGGCGAAACGTTTAAAATTACACCCGAATCTTGTAAAATTATTTTCTAACGAAACAGAGGGAATAGAGCTTGCTAAGCGAAATGTAATGAATTACCCCAAATGGGAATCTTGGGTGGTGGGGTTCCGCTGGGTGTTTGGAGGCTTGCTGGCTCAAATTGCTTTTCTTATGGTGGATAATCTTAGCTTTAGAGAGAAAATCTTGCTCCCCTCTACGATAGTATTTGTCGCTCCGCTTAGTATGTCTACCTTTTACCTGATTACTGAGAAAATACTGGCAGATGCAATTGAAAAGTCTGGCTATTCCACTTTGCTCTTACAGAAAGGCTCTTATACCTTGGTAAAACTTTCGCAGAAGATCACTATGATCATCATCACATTGTCTTTCCAGATGTTTGGAATTTTTATCTTTATAATTTACTTTTTACAAAAGGGAGAGGTTCATTTGCCTAATATTGGTCTACACACTGTTTTGCTTTTCCTATTGAATTTGCTATGTGTGTTATACGTTGTATACTTTGTCTCTATTTCGATCAACACGAAAGTTACCAATCTATCCACTGTGCTACGGAGTATGGCTGAGGGCAATACCTTAGTGAAAGCTCCCATAAGTAGTAGAGATGAATTTGGCTTAATTGCAATCAATGTCAACCAGCTTTCTGTAAAACTATCCCAAGTTGTGCGTAGTGTGCAAGATGTATTGCAAACTCTTTTTGTACAAGCGAATCTTTTGGCACAAACCAGTATGGAATTTTCCCAGCAAACAGAGAAACAATTTTCTGTTAGCCAGGATCTATCCTTAGTCATTGAACAAATGGATGCTTCTCTTCACAGTATCATCAGTATCTCCAAAGACTCTTACCAAAGTTCACAAGATGCTGTGCAAGTCTTACACAGATTAGATTCTGAAATTGACGAAACGGTAGGAATTACCCATAGCTCCTCGCAAAAGGCAAAGCAAGCATTGCAACAGACGGATTCGGGTAAGAACATCGCAGAATCTACCGACAAAGGTATGCGGGAAATCCAGAGCAGTTCCAAGAAGATGTTGGATATTATTACCATCATCAATGAAATTGCTGACCGGGTAAACCTACTTTCGTTGAATGCTTCCATTGAATCGGCCCGTGCTGGCGAATATGGCAAAGGCTTTGCAGTCGTTGCAGGAGAAGTTGCTAAGCTCGCAGAACAGACCTTGCAAAATGCCAAGGAAATCGACAGGTTTTCTAAAACAATAGTTGATAAGATCGATGAGGGACGAGTTTCAACAACAATTGTTTCTAATACTTTTGATGAAATTTATACCCGAATGTCAGAAACTTCTGTTTTAGTAGAAGAAATTTTAAAAAAGTCCGCTAGCCAAAAACAGATCAAAGAGGAGGTCAATGCAGCTTTTCAAATCTCTTTGGAGCGCTCACAAGCTATTTCGCAAGCGAGCACGGAACAAACCACAAATACCCAAGAGGTTATGCAGGGAATTATCTCTATCAATAGCTCTGCCAAAAGCATTATCCAAGATACAGAGAATCTCAAGACATTGTCACAAGATATCAAAGAAAAAGCAGAAAAGCTCAAGCAAGAGATGGACTTTTTCAAATGATCTGCGTTTTGTCCTAGATGTCGTCGCAGATAAAACGGAATTTACAAGCATCGCCTATGCAAAACAACGGATCTTATGAGATTATACATTCTATTGGCCTGCCTTTGTACGGCCTTGTCTGTTTCTTCCTGTAAACAAGAAGAAACCTCTGCACCTGAAAGTTCTCCTGAAGAACAAACTATTTTGGAACAAGATGCACCTGCTAACAAATCTACCAAAGAGGATGCTCCCCAGGTATCTAATGCCCCGGCTCGTCCGTTGACAATAGGTATGCACAAGGTCATTGCGGAGAATGGCTTGATGTTGCGTACCGCCATTGATAAGGGTAGCCCCGCTATTGTGCGTATGAACAAAAACGTGCAGGCGGAAATTTTGGAATACACAAACAAAGAGGAAGTCATCGAAGGTGTCAAGGCTCGTTGGGCGAAGGTAAAGTATAAAAAGTATACCGGCTACGCGTTCTCTTCCTATCTTAAGCCTATGGCGGGTGCAAAGACGATTGATCCTAAGTCGGAGACATCTAAGTAATACATTTTACTCGATATTTAAGATCTGTTCTGGTTTGGGTCTCGGTACACCACCTGGCCACCGGCACTCGACCAGCGAGATTTCCCTATTTCAAGATGCGGGAAACTCTGCTCACCAAATCGTTGGAACGAAATTTTCTTTTCTTTTTCTCGCCAGATTTTTATTTGTAGGCTTTTCTATTGACAACTCTTTTTCTGCCATCGTCTAATTAGAACTATGGTAGAGGCAAATGATATAAGAGCCTGTCCTAAAACAAAAC
>JBCCIA010000511.1:0-4052 GCA_039028475.1 Spirochaetota bacterium
GCCTTTTTTTTCTTTTCCAAAACCAAACCCTTTTCCGTAAGGGGTGGTTTAAACCACCCCTTACGGAAAAGGGTTTGGTTTTGGAAAAGAAAAAAAAGGCTTATTTTCCTAACATTCCTCTTTTTAACTTACTCTGTACTGGGTTGGAGCCGAGCCAGATTGCAAAAAGAGCTTTTTTAAAGCCCAATCCACCAATAGTTCCTAGACTTTTATAACTACCACCTTTCTTTTTGTACATGGTAGTTACACCTGCTCCTGGGGTATATTTGATATAAAATTTGTCTTTTTTCTTAATCTGTAGTCCTGAGAATTGCTTGGTAAAAGCACCTGATTTTCCAGTTGGATAACCGCATTTTTTAAAGCCTTTTTTAATGGCATCTTTCAACTTAGCTGCACTCATGAAGCGAGTGTCTACATTGATGATGATTCCCATTGGTTTGTTTGCTTCTACAATTGCTTTTCCTGATTTACCTTTGAGTTCTGCCGGTGCGTACAAAGAAGCATAGTAAATTGTAAGAAACGCTTTGCTTCTGGCTCCTGTGCCGAGTCTCACCATAGGTTGGCCACCGATTTTAAAGCCAAAAACGGGAACAGCCGCTAGGGCCATGAGAAAGATCATTGTTAGAGTAGTTAATTTTTTATTGAACATATGACATGTTCCTCCATTTCATGAGATACTAAGAAAAATAAATTGTTCAGTAATTTATTTATAAAACTTAGACAATTTTTCCTGGTAAAAGAGACACCAGAAAGATTGGGTTGTCAAGTGATTCTTCTTATTTTTTTGATCTTTCTTGCAAAACTTTCCATTATCAGTTCGAACTTATCCAAATATACTAGAATTTTCCTGCTTTTTGGGAGTGAAAAGTAACAAGATTGGAGAAAACTTTAGTCTCTACACCAACTTGTAAGTTAGCTTTAAAAGATAGCGACAAAGTTACTTTACTCTGTAAGAGTTCCCATTCCACTTGGGTCCCAATATGTTTTCAGAGTTTTTACTTTCGCATGAGCATCGATTTCAAAAATATCAATGCCTGTAAAAGTTACAACTTTGTTATTTTTGCCAGTTGCTTGCATTTTCCACTGAACAGCTGCCTCATCATCCACTACAAAAATCTCATCTAACGCAATGCTTAGGTGGGAAATACTATTGATGATTCCATCAAAAAAAGCGCTTCGTTTGCTTTCTGTATCTAAAGGGGGAGAATTGACTGGATCATACGATATCCCGTCTTTAGCAAATAGATTTAACCAAGTTGTTTTATCTTTTTCTTGGATGGCTTGGAAATACTGATTTATAGTTTCTTTGATCTTTTCTGGCGTTATCAATGTTATTGTGCTCCTTTGTCTGCAAAATGTGGTACCTATAGTGAAAAGGAGTATTTATATTCTTGCTAGCTGTCTATCAAATTTTATCAAAATTAAATACTTGAGATACCAGAAAACTCCTTTTTGCTAGCAAAAGAAGAGGTCATATTTTGCAAAAGAATACTCTATTTTTAATAACTCTTGTCTTGTTGCTGTTAACCTGCAACCCATCATCTCCGCAAAAGACACAGATTACGTATAACCAGGGCGATGCGGGTTTGATGGGAGTTGTTAGCCCAGAAGAGCAAGAGGTTGCAAATATAAAACCTTGGCAACCAAAAATATTGATGCGCGTAGCTGCTGCCCCCGTTGTGGACCTTCGCTACGGTGAGTCTGGTGAGCTAAGATTCCCTAATCCAGGAAGACAGAAAATGAGTGATTGTGTAGGTTGGGCCTCCGCCTACTCCCTAAAAACTTACTTGGAAGCGGTAGAACACAACTGGAAATTGGATAGACCTTCCCGTATTTTCTCTCCTTCTTTTGTGTACAACCAGATCAATGGAGGCAAAAATAGAGGAGCTACCATTTACAACGCTCTATTGCTTTTCCAAAGAGTTGGTGCTGCAACTCTCGAAACTATGCCTTATACACTTAATTATAGAAAACGGCCATCCCGTTCGGCTTACCGTGAAGCCAACAACTATAAGATCAAAGATTTCAAAAGGTTGCGTTCTCTCGCCGACATTAGGCTAGCGTTACAAATGGGAAATCCTGTCTTGGTACATGTAATAACGGATGCAACTTTCAATAGTGGTTTGTATGACGTTTATACTCGGGCTATGCGTAAAAAAGCCAAACGTGTTCCTGGCCACATCCATGGCCGGCATGCAATGGTAATCGCTGGTTACAATGATATCGGAAGAACGCTTCTATTTATAAATTCTTGGGGAAAATATTGGGGTACAAAAGGCTTTGCTAGGGTAAGCTATGACGTCATAGATAGAATTCGTCTGGATAGTGCTGGAACCTACTTTCTCCAAGAAGCCTATATTGCCATTGATGCTCACTCCCACAAGGAAAAGAAGAAAACAATTTCACTTTATGGAAACGTCTATTATACGGGACTTGCACAGCAAGAACCTACATGGTCTTGGCGGGTCTATCTGGAAGCATCGGAAAAGACCTTTAATGCTATTCGTTCCATCCGTTGGAAGTTTTCTCGCGAACTCAGTCCCTTATCCATTTCCAAATCTTCTGCTAACAACTTTGAAGTGAATGGTGTGGGAGACAGAATTGGCCAATACAAAGCAATCGCCTATATAAAGTTTAAAGATGGAACAAGTTCAAAAAAAACGTACCTATTGGATTTTCATAAAACCAATAGACGAGCCTTACAACTGGTCCAGACGGATAGATATTATGGAAGGGTTCAAAAAAGACCTTACTGGAATTGGAGTCTAAGAATTAAGGGGACACTAAATGACCTCCATGATATCAAAAAAGTAACCTACTATTTGCATCCTACATTCCCCAAACCTAACCGGGTAGTCACTAGAAGTGCTGAAAATGGATTCCAATTCTCTAGTCGTGGCTGGGGAACATTCCCAGTAAAAGCTACGGTCTTATTCCAAGATGGGACTTCCAAAAGGCTTGCTACAAGTTTGAAGTTTCGCTCCAAAGTGGAAGATAGACTAATTTTAACGAATAAGGCGATAGAGGCCTTCCAAGACACAAATGGCAGACTCATTTACAATTGGACTGCTTACCTAAAAGGTCCAGAAAAAATCTTATCCAGCATCAAACAGGTACGCTACTACCTGCATCGAACCTTTCGCAAAAATAAAATAGATGTATACCAACAAAAATACGGTTTTCCTTTATCTAGAAGTGGTTGGGGAACTTTTGAAATCAAAGCAAAGGTATTTTTTCGTAATGGTAGAACAAAAGTTTTAAAGCATACTTTGAAATTTAGATAGAGGTACGAGTAAAAACTTACTTACCAAGCGATTCTATTCACTTACTTGAGACAAGTCATCAATGATAGAAAGTAGAGTATTGAAACTTCCAAGAGAAAAAATATGCATAATATTAGAGTTTGGTTTGAGCATGTACAAAGTTTTTTTGTTGTCTCGTAGAAACTTAGATTGGTGGAGAACTGCACCAATTCCAGAAGAGTCGATAAAGTTAATGTAAGTTAGATCCAATACCCAGGATTGTGTTTGTTGTTGGTTGTAATCTTGAAATACTTCTTCTAAATTTTTGACCGAATAAAGATCTAACTCAGCTAAACCAATAAATTTGACTAAATAGTATTTTTCTTTATTTTCAACTTTTATTTTAAAACTTTCGTTTTCTGTCATGATATTTCCTTATACATCTTTTGAAATAGTTCATTTGAGATGATTCCCTTTGTGTCTTGGGAAAGGTTTTCCTTTATCGAATTCATAAAATACATATCAATTTTACCTTTATTTTTGGCAGCAACTTTTTCTCGGTGTGTATTCTAGGCTTTTGTTTAAAGAGAAAATATTTCAGAACTCTAAGGCTTGGTTTATAGGATGCTTACTTTGAAAGCCTGAAAGTTGGACTTAGGCGTTAGTTCTTTGAATAACTCAAGACTTTTTAATAAATAAAAAGGTTATATCATCCTTATTGTAGCTATATTCCTCTAATTCTTGTAAGAAAAGAGTTTTTAGTTCTTCGACCGGTTTTTCGCCATGAGAATCTAAAAACTTTTGGATACC
>JBCCIA010000512.1:0-4050 GCA_039028475.1 Spirochaetota bacterium
AGTTTTTCTTGAAAATCTTTTATATCAGTGTTTAAGTAAATAATTTTACGATAAATGGCAATCGCTTCATGATAATTCCGTTTGCTACGGGATTTTTCTGCTTGGTAGACGAGTTTCTGGATTTCATGAGATGTTCGCAAATCTCTGATTTCATTTAGAAATACGATTGCTGTATCTTCTTCAGGGTCCATTTTGAGCACTTTGCGAAAGACAGCTTGGGCTGAGCTATATTTTTTCTTGTGGTAGAGTTCGATCCCATAAGCCAATAATCTTTCCTTTTGTTCTCTTTTTAATATTTCTTGAGAGAATTGTATACCAGATTCCTGGGCGTAGGTCTGGTTGAGGTATAAAAAAGAGCTTTCTGGTGCGAAAACTTTATTTTGTTGGCAGATGTTGTCCGTTTCTTCCTTGTTTAGCCACCTACCAGCTCGCACGCCAATATTGGTATAGTTGGGGGCTAGAGCAAATGTTGCTCCTATTTTTGCTAACGAGGGGTAATAGGTCATGAGAATGATCTGATTTTTTTTGCAGAAGTTTGACAAGTCTTGGAATGTTTCACGGGTGTACAAACGATCGTAAACCATATAAAATGATTCTGTTTTTTTGGTGAACTTTTCCAATTTTTTAGTCATCTCTTCTTTATCGGAAATTTGTTGGATTTGTAAATGGAGACCGTTCCAAATGTCATGGTATTTTCCTTCTGTAGAGAAATATTTACCATGTTCATCAGAATAGAAAGCGGAAACGCTTCTAGCTTCGGGTTTGATTTTTTTGAGGACTTTGAAGAATTCGCCTGAGGAAATATCTGCAGAAAAACCACAGATCCGTCCTTTTTCCATACGTAAGGAACGGGGGTTGTTAACAATGAGAAAGACGATTGTAGCATTTGGTAAGTTTTCCCTGACTGATTTGGTTGCCTGGTTACCAATTGTAACAATCATCTCCGGCTCAGCTTTCTGCAATTCTGCAAAAATTCCAGCAGAGCTACTTTTTGTATTGAGAAAGTATACCTTGGTTTTGCTTTTCAGAGAGTAGGTTAGACCGGAAAGCGCTTTCATATAAATGGAATGGTTAGAACTCAGTACGATTGGGATTTCTTTTTCTTCCTTTGCATGGATAATACCGACGGGTAGGAAGAGAATTAGCAAGAAAGTATGTAAGTAGGTCTTAGCATTCATAATTGGTAACTTATCCTGAAATAAAAGGTTCTACCTGGTTGGGGGTGGTAGGGGGAAACAAAGCCATCTGGATTTTGAATTTGTGGTTGTAGGGAGTTGATAGGTCGTCTAGCATTGCCAGACTGTCTTCCCATACCAACATAGTCCTTATCAGCAAGGTTTCGCACCACTAGCATGGAAGAGAGTCCATCTATACCAAACATATTTTTGTATCCAAGGCTGAGGTTTATGAGGCTGTAAGAAGATAGGTAACCATCGGGGGTACCCTCTGTAACATATGCATAACGGGTATACGAATAGTCATAGGGTTGGTAATAGGTATTGGTTATCGGAGCTTTGCGCCTGCCGACCCAATTCACCCGTAAGTTGGCATGAAAGGATTCTAAAAAGCGATAGTTGACGCCTACGTTCAATTTCCTCGCAGCTATATTGTCTATCTCGTGCCCGTCATAAACAGGAGTTATGTCATTGATAGCGCCTGTTACTGGGTCGGACTCTACCTCAAATGCGGTTTTACGGTCCCTGTCTCCGGTAAACGTATAATTGATATAACTGGATATATTTTGTTTCCATTTGTACTCAAACTCTAAAGAGGTTCCATAGATATGGGTAGGAGCTAGGTTTTGGAAGTAAGTCGCCTTCTGGCTATCGACTCCTACCAGATAGGTACCATCATTAGGGTTTCTGGCTTCTTGGATCAAACCAGTTAGTTGGCTAAAGAAATAACCAAACTTTACACTCATTCGCTTTATGGGAAGCAAGCTCATTTCAGATTCATAGGTACGAATCTTTTGTGGTTTCAAGAATTCATTGCCACGGAATTCATCGTACAGCTGGAAGACGGTAGGAGCTTTGAAGGCTTCACCAAATAATAGTTTGAATTGTAACCAATCGAGTGGTTTGCCAATGAAACCGGAGCGTGTTGTGATAACGTTACCATAGTCTGTGTCATAGTCACGTCGCAAACCTATTGTCAAACTGTAGCGATTTTGCCAAAATTTTTGTTCATCTTGGATATAAATCGCTGCATTCGTCGAGTAAAATGTTGCGGCAACTGCCTGTTGTTCGTCTTGTGTGTTCCACCTTCTTTCAATAATAGTAGACCTGGTGGATTGGGTTCTTCCAAGTGCAATACCTCCCAGTTGATCCCCTGATGCCGCTCGTTTGACTCGATCCAATTGGTAGCCGAACACAAGGTCATTGCTATCTGTAAGTTTGTAGTTGAATTGTTCCTGAAGTCCTGATAAGTAGCTTTGCGAATGGTAAGATTTAGATTTATCAGGGATGGGCGGTAAGAAAACACCATCTATCTGCGGTTGCAGCACACTTTGAAAACGATATGTATAAACAAATTCAGTTTCGGGATGGATTGTTGTATTGCGAGTGTATAGCTTTACCGAAGAAGTAAAATGCCTGGATAGTTCAAAATAATAATTCATGTTCACATAATAGCCATTGTGTTTTTTCTGGAAAGGAATGCCAGGAGTATTGGAAAAATACTCATAGCCAGGTACGTAGCTGCCTAAACCTTCCTTCAATTGCCAAAGTGTATATCCTAAGGTGAAGTCATCTTTTTCAATGGCTCCCCGTAGAAAGAAGTTTTCTTTGGAGGTATCAAACCCATCTCGTAAGGGAATTCTTGCATTTCCTGGCAATCTGTCATTGGGAACTGCTGGAAAAGAGCCATTTCTCGTTCCATAGTTGTTGGTTGTGACTAAATCCGGTTCGTAATTATTTCTGAAGTAATTGCCAGGGTCGGGGCGATGTAGGCCTCCGTCTCCAGGGGTATCGTAGTATCTTCCCGTCAAACGAAAGATGATATTGTTATTAGTACGATAAGCAAAAAGGGATTCAACCATTTTACTACGAAAGCTACCCAAGTCTAAGTTGCTTTTCCAGTATACCTTTTTGCCTTTTCCGTTGCGAAATAGGTTTTTGCCTTTTTTGGTGATGATATTGATCAACCCAGCATATGCATTGGCTCCGTACAAGGCAGAACCCGGACCTAGAATGATCTCAATGCGTTCGATATCTAACATAGCAATATCGTGTCTCACATGTCGCATCCAACCATTGCCAATGTCATTCTGTACAACTCCATCCTCCATGATTAAGACCTGTGTTTGCCCAACATCTCCTATGCCACGAAGCAAAAGATCGGTGGTATATTCACCTGGATCATGGAAAGAATTGAAATCAAAGCCAATTACATCTTGCAAAACTTCCGTCAATGTTCGGTAACCGCGCTCTTCGATTTTTTGTCCAGATATTACAATGACTTTAGCGGGAGAGTCTGAAATGGTTTGCTTTTTCCGGGAGGCAGTTACCACCTTATCTTCTTCTAAAACAGTAAAAATTTTTCTTGCTTCTGCTTTGGTATCTATTTCTTTGATGGCAATGTCTGGGTTTTTTGCAATTGGTTTGTTGATAAAATGATCCAAGAGGTTATAAGTCAGTTTTTCTTTGTTAGGGTTCACTTGTAGTGTAACGTCTAGTTTCTTGGTAAACTCGTCTAAACGTTCTTCATTGGAAAATTCGTTGCTATCTAGCTCTATATCCCGAATGAGTTCAAAGTCTGTTGTACTCGAAATTGCATCTATCATTTCCTTGGTTTGTGGGTCATAGATTTGAGCGTAAAGATCAGGGGGGTATTTATCGTATGTTTTATAAAATATGTCAATATATACAAAAGTCTGATCTGACAATTGTTCTTTCTCAAGGGTGAATTGGGTAATATTTTTTTGCAGTTGATCGGAAATTTGTTGTTCTAAAGCAGCATCTCTTTCACTCGCATAAGGAGCTACTTTTCGTAAGAAAACACTCTGTTGTGCCTGTGAATATATGCAAATAGGGATTGTAAAGTATAAAAATA
>JBCCIA010000513.1:0-4049 GCA_039028475.1 Spirochaetota bacterium
CTTTGATCAATCCAGATTCTCTATACCCTGCATGCCACTCTATTTTATCTCCCTTTTTGATTTTACTACGATCGATTTTTTTATTTTGTGGTAACTCGACTGTCAGGACGTCAATAGGACTTGTCATGGAACTGGATAGAGTGACTTGTTTGACCGAATGGATTTCATAGTCCCCTATCACTAACTTTTGGATCATCCAGTTCATTAGGCTTCACCTCGTAAACGATCAAATGCTTTTTTGAGCTTTTTGTAATTTGCTAAAGGAGGGATTATTATTGTTACTCCTGCATTTTCTGAAAGTATTAGATCTTCATTATATGATCTTATTTTTTCAGAATAGTGCTCAGTATAATAATAGGCTAACGAAATTCTTTGGTAACTTTCAAACCCCTGAACAATATATTCTTGTTCTTGGTACAAAGGTATGGGGATTTGGATGGATTGTCCTAAGTGTATATCGTCCTGAATTTTGTTATAGTCTCGGATGAAACTGTCTAAGCTCCAGTCTCCATAGTAGTAGGAAGAAATTCTTTGTAAGGTATCATTTTTTTTTATAATATGATAAATCATGATATTAACCCATTAATCCCATCGCCAATATCACTCAGTAATTCTTGGGCAGGTTTGATCACTGTTTTAAATTCCTCACTGATATAATTCGTTATGGATAGGTCAGAAGAGCTAATGTCAAAGCCCTCATCGCTGATTGCTGAGATTCGAATGGGTAGCTCAAAGTCTCTTTCTTCGTCGGGAAATTCGATCTGTGTGATTACGCACTTTTTGATGCCGAGTGCGTTTATCTTTTTGTTGCCAATTGCAATTGGCTCTTGTTTGAACCAGAGGGCTTTGAGTTTGCGTATCATCTGTAGGACGCCGAATTGGGTGGGGGATACATAGGTAAATTCTATACTGATATTCCAGTCATCGTATCCTGATACCTCTTTGACAGTTCCTTTCATTCCATTGATTTTGGTTGTGGATATTATTTTTGCGTGTGATATGCTTAGTTTGGTTCCACGTGGGCATTCGAAACTATCTAGTAGTAGAACGTCATAGTCACTTAAGGTGCTTATAAATGTAGAACCACCTGCAAATACGTCGGGGATTAAACTCATACTGCTTCATACCTCTCTACTTCGCCATCGATTAGGGATTCTAGTATATTCATGATTACACCTGCATTCTTTTTGGATGTGAGGTCTGCTTTGCCGATTAGGTTGCTGAAGTTGTAGTTGACTACTTTTTGGCCATTTTCGGAGTTTACTTTGTCTGATAATTTTTGGTCTCTATTGAATGGTTGCGCTAATGTCTTCGCTGGTTTTTTGAGTGTGTCGTTAAGGGCTGTATCTATTTTTCCAGATTTTCCTTCGATTTGTATGCCTTTGCTGTAAGTGGAGACAAAGTTTTTACCGTATTGGGTTGTTTTAGAGAGTGGGCCTTTTTTTGCGTCAGAACTGTTTAGATGATCAGTAACTTTTCTTAAGGTGTCGGAAACTGCTGCAGTTAAGTCTCCTTTTGAGTCTTCTTGGCTTCTGATTCCTGCGGCATATGTGGCTATGAATGATTTTCCACGACTAAAGGCGAGGTTATTGATACTGGCAAACATTTTACGAGCAGATGCATAAAAGTTTTTTCCAATGGCACCTGTTTTAAAGAATCTTTCTAGTCCTTTAAGAAAACCTTTACCAAATGTTTTTCCTAAGCCGTCTCCATGGGTTGCCATTACTTTGTCTAATTCAGCTTTTGTTGCGTCTAGACTTTTGGGTATAGCTTGTGGGAGTTGTTCAAAAGATTTCATTGCAGCGGGAGTAATATTTCCTAAGTTAGCTAGTTTAGTACTTCCCAATTGTGTTGCATTAAAGGTTTGTTTTTTTCCTGGAGCTGGTGGAGGAGGTGGTGGAGGAACTAATGCCGATTTTGGTAAGGCTTTGGCACCTTGTTCTTTTAATTTTTGAATTTCTTCTTCTTTATCTTTTATCTTTTTCTGAACACTATCACGATCTTCTGAATCTAAAGATTTTTTTATTCCTTCTAATGCCTTTTTTTCTTCGCTTAATTTTATAATTCTTTCTCTGGCTGTTTCTTCATTTTTTAAAGAAGTTTGTAATTCGTTTCTATGGTTAATATATCTATTTAAATCTTTTATATTATCTTTATAGGTGTGTGACTCTTTTAATCCAGTTTTCTCTAACTTTTTTTGTTCTTCTTCTAATGCCTTAATTTGTTCTTCTTTAAGATTTAGAGCTTTTTTATCTGCTGATACTCCAATTTTTAATTGTAATTCATTTTTATTGCCGATACCAAAACGCTTTTTAAAAGAAAGTACTAAATCATCCCATTTTGCCTGTAGTAAGCCAACATATCCTATAAGTGTTCCAATTAATACTATGATACCTATTATAGGAAACCCAGCAGCAGCTATCACTCCTCCAAGTACTCCCAAAAGTACACCGAAAACAGTTGCCGCTTCCCACCATTTGGCAAGTGCTCCAGTCCATTCATCCCACCAATAAACAACCGCTGTAATTGCTGCTATGGTGGCTACAACTCCTAAAGCAATCCATCCTACAGGAGTCGCTAGAATTGCTGCTCCAAGCTTACCCATAGCAGGTATCATACCTGTCAGAATAGCACCCTTTAATAGTAATGTTGCACCTGCGGCCGCAGTTAATCCTCCAATAATAGGAATAGCCCAACCTACCAATTTAGCAGCACCTTTGTATTTTAGAAAAAAATCTGTAGTTCCAGAGATTAATTTCGTTAAGCCTTGGAATATTTTTGTAATAATAGGAACGAATGATTCGCCTAAAACTACTTTCAAGTCGCTCCAACTTTTACTTAAATTTGTTAAAGAACCTTGGTAACTCTCTAAATAATTTTTAGCAAAGCTACTTGAGTTGCCAGATTGATTCATCACTTCGGACAATTCCCCGACGCTTTTTCTACCTTCTTTCATGACTGCATTATAAGCTATCATTCCCTTAGTTCCAAGAATTGTTTTTAGAATGGCTTGATCTTCAACAATCCCCTTGTCTTTCATTTTTTGACGTAACTCTTCAAAAATTACTACCATATCTCTGAGTTGTCCAGTGTTCTTGTCAGTAAGTCTAACTCCTCCTAGATCTTTTAATGCTTTTTGTGCTTCCTTAGAGGGAGAATGGATTGCAGTCAGTGCGGAAGTAAAGGCTTCCCCTACTCCTTTTAAGCCTGTAGCGACATACCCACTATCTTTGAGTGCTCCTAAAACTATCCCTGTTGAAGATAAAGATTGATTAGCGGCACCGGCTTCAGCACTAACACTTTTCCACATTGGTCCTAATTCATTCGCAGCGAAGGTAGAGATTTTTAACATATTAGCAAAGGTATCAGCAACCTTTTCTGCAGTTACACCTTGGTCTTTAAAGTTTCTTTTTACATTTTGAATTTGTTGGATTGCTTGTTCTAGAGACAATGTTTCCGCACTCATCGCCATAAGGTTTAGAGCAGGAACTAGTTCTTTTTTAATTGCTTCTGATCCTGTTATGCCTGCTTTTTTTAATGTCAACATTGATGCTGCGATTTCTGTAGCAGAAGCAGTTGTGTTTTTGCTCATTTTTAAAGAAAGCTCTGAAAAACTTTCCATTTGCTTTTTAAATGGGTTTAGTTTCTGGGTAAATGTCGCGGCCTCATTTACAATACTAGCGAAACCTTTAAAAACTAAGACACTCGATGTTAGCGCAATAAAACCCTTGTTAAGATTGCTAACACCTTTTTCATATTCTAGTAAACCTTTGGTGTCAATTATTTTTAGTTCATCTTTTAATTTTGAAGTTTTTTCTACTAATTGGGAAACTTCGTCCTCTACATTATTTGTAGCTTTTTGTAGTTTTATTGTTGCTAGTTCTGATAATATTATGTTAGCATTAAGTTCTTTTACTTTATTTTTTACACTTCCCCACTTGGCTGATAATTTATCCAGGTGATTGTCAACCATATCACCTAGTAGTTTACCAGTAAAAATATCTCCTACACTAGACATTTTATTTTCCTCCCTCTGTATCTACAATAAC
>JBCCIA010000514.1:0-4019 GCA_039028475.1 Spirochaetota bacterium
CCCCCCCAGTATGTGCACTACACCTAGGAATTTTAACTAGACCATGATAGACATACAAACTCAAAATAGAAGTAAGGATATGTATCTTCTTACCCTAAAGGGTGATTGGGATCTTTATAGTAATGAAGTTTGGAATAATAATCTGGCTGAATTAGATTGTACCAAACAGACAAAATTTTTATTAAATTTGAAGGATGTAGAATACATTGATTCTACAGGTATGGGAAAACAGATTCGTTTAAAAGATATAGTTTTAGAGATAGCCTTCGCAGAAATGCAAAAAAGTGTACGTTTAGTATATCTATGCACATCACTACATAACGTTCCATTTCCAGAATTTGTAAATAATGAAAAAGCTCTAACTTATTTAAAAACTATCGAGGCAGAAAAAGGTGGCATCCAACCCGAAAGTCAAATCAGCGCTGCTTTCGCTTTTCAAAAAGACAATGATCATGAATCGGCATTACAGGTATTCTCCGTATTTAATAGGAGAAATTTAAAACTTTCTCCCGCTAAACAAGCTGAAATATGGGAGGCTATGGCTAAAAGTATAGATATTTGTGGGTATGATGGGGCTAACTCCTGGAGACGTAGGGCACGTAATATTTTACGTGAAAGTCAAGAGAATTAGTAATCAAATTTAGTTTCGGAAAATAATAGCTATAAAAAAAATTCACTGTGTATACGTATAAACATATACAGTAGCATTACGAACTACCACCCAGCCGTGAATACAATTGAAAAGATTTGGTGGGTATTTTTGCACCTGCTGGAAATCTAACTTACTAAACCACCAATCCTGCTTCTCTTTCGGATAGTTATAATAATTTGTGTCGGCAAGTGAATTACCAAGAGACTTTTCCCATAACTCTACCTCGCTTGTCACAATTTGTATATGAGCAAAAAAACGATAATCCGATGGGCCTAAAAAACCATCCCCTAATTTTTCTTCCACAAACTTGGCATCTAAAATTTTTCCAGGGATAGGCTGTCGTATCATCTTGGTAATTTTTGCAATTCGCTCTTGCTTAGTAAGCAAAGAAGCTTTTTTTGTAGCAACAGGAGGCTGGCAAGTCAAACAGAAAATACTAAGTAAGATACTTCCCCAACAACAAAAACTAAACTGTGCTCGCAGAACCTACTCCTTCAACTTTTGTAAAGCCTGCTCTAACTTCTCTATCGCATGGTTTTCATCGATAAGGCCAAAATCAAATGCGAGTGTCCCTATCGTACCAAGACGCTCAATAAAAGACAGGAAACGACTACTTTTCTGTTCTGGCATGTATTTCTTTCTACCGGCTATGAGTAATTGATCCAGTTTTTTTTCACAAATGAGAAAATTTTTCATTCCCTAATTCTATATTTCTTACAAAGCTAGTAAAACCGATTCAGTGCAAAAAATTACAAGGACTGCGTAAAAGTCACTATGGCAAGGAAAACAGAACCCTTTATAATAAGTAGAGCAAATCTGCACCCAAAAGCACCGTTTGTCAAACAACAACTTATCACTTGCTACCAAACGATTGCCTCTACTCGCTACAACCCAGCAGGTGGGGAACGTTTTGGTACCTGCACAGTTGCATGCCTCAAAGATGACAAATACACTTTAGAAGAAGCCCTTCTCGCTCTGTGGAAAATCTCTCTTTGTAACAGGGAAGAGTTCCCTTATGAAGTTTGGCATACCACACAAGCCACCTCCATACTCAAATACGATTACCAAGAGCAATATGACAGTTGGACGAAACTAGAACAGTCGAGAGACTTTAACAACTGGCTTACAACACAAGCACAAAAATGTATACAAGCCACATACAATCTCACTAAGCCACTCAACCTACCCTCCTTCCTCTCCGACACGTGCAAGATACAAACTAGTAAAATAAGTAAGGAGTGGCAACAAAAACTGGAAGACTTCGCATTTGCCCAACCTGGGTCTCTACAGGCAACCTTAGCGAATGCTTGGAATGACAGCGAAGGTTTATTTTATAGCAATCAACACTGGTACTTACTCTCTTGGGGTACATCAGCCTAAGCCTCTTAGGGACGTGCTGCTGCTCCAATCATTTCTGCAAGTAGGTACACTAAGACAATACCGATTGCTGTCGAAATTGTCAATAGGCACACAGCCAGCAATCCCCTATCTTCCCAGAAATACCAAATAACACCAACTGGATGAAAGAGATACACAATGGCAAAGAGAAAACAAATCACCCCCGCCCACTTATCAGAAGAAACATGTGACTTTAGAAACACTAGACTCAAAGCAATGGCAAAAAAGCTAGCGACCAAAGTAGCCAGTATAGTAGGAAGGATAAGAATATAAAAGAAACTACTCAACATATCAAAAAGCTATATCTGGTGCTTTAGGGAAGTAAAACTATTTTTCCCTGTGCCTTGCCCTCTTCCATAATGCGATGAGCCTCACGGACTTCTTGTAGAGATATTGTTTTGTAAATAGTAGGCTTGAGAATTTCTTTTTCTACCAAAAAAATAAGCTCTGCAAACTCCTCTTTGACCCAAGGATGACTTGCATAAGTTGTCAAATAGGTACCAGAAATTATATATTCAAAAGGGGAAAAATCTTTTACCAACCATTCATTGCCAAGGATTCCCGTAAAACAACAAATTCCACCTTCTTGCAAAGACAAGAGAGAGTCTTTTAAAGTGCTTGCCCCTACGAGTTCTAGAATTTTGTCATATTTCATCCCCTGTATAGCAAAGTCTCCCGTGTCAGCAAATACCTCAACTGCCCCCTGATCTAGTAAGAGTTGGCGTTTTTCCTCTAGACTCTGTGGACGAATGCTAGCACTCACCTCTGCCCCCAGATAGGAACACAATGCAATCGCAGAAAGACCAATCGAGGAGGAGCCACCACGAACTAAAACCTTATCTCCTTTTTTGATTTGTAAAGATTTGTACACAGATCCATAAGTCGTATTGTACATTTCTGGCAAGGCTCCTAAAATTTCCCAAGGTAGATTGGATGTAAAAGAACAAACGATTTCTGTGGGAGCCAGGCAATACTGGGCGTAACCACCATCAAACTCCCGTCCTAACTCGCCCATATTGGCAATGACTTGCTGGCCAACAGAAAAAGAACTATCACTAGCATCAGCAACCACTCCTACACATTCGATGCCTTGGATACGCGGAAATTTTACTTTAGGAGAATGCCCTTGGCGAGTATACATCTCGGATCGGTTCAAACCGCTAGCTTTCACCTGGATCAATACCCAACCTGGTTTTACCTGGGGAATAGCTACTTCTTTGACTTGGATGGTCTCAATACCACCTGCTCTTTGCGTAACCGCTGCTTGCATCATTTGCATAGATAGTAGTATCAAAGCCAAGGATTGTTTTACAATTACAATTTACTTTGCGTTAAAATTGCAGAGAGAGAAAAATCTTTTTTCATTGCTACTTTCGGAATTGGTGGTAAGATGGCTCTATTAGCGTAACTCACAAGAAACTCAGAAATAGGTTGTTATACATGAAACATTTATTTTCCTCCCTTTTACTCTTATCTATCTCAACAGCTAGCTACGGACAAACGCAAAATGGCATCGATATAACTGTTTGGGGAAAATCAGAGGTGACAAAGGCAAACTGGCAGGACGCTTCTAACTACTGCAAAAACTATTCCGAAAAAGGCAAAAAGTGGAGATTGCCCAAACAAATCGAGATTCTCTCTTTTTTGCAAAATAAATCAGAAAATAAGAATATGTATTGGGTAGATGCCAGAAAGGAAGGAAAATATACCGTTATGAGTGCTGTAGGTACCAATGGTGATGGTTCTAGTAGAAACAATATCCTCACCAAATGTATCCAATACTCAGCCGATCTGAATTTACAAAAGCCAAATGTAGAACTAGGCAAAGTAAACCTTCCCAAGGGTAATCTAAAACTTGGTAAATTAGACCTTCCTAAAGGTGATTTAAAACTTGGTAAGTTAGATGTTCCAAAGGCCGACCTAAAACTTGGTAAACTAGATATGCCCAAAGGCGACTTGAAAATGGGTA
>JBCCIA010000515.1:0-4005 GCA_039028475.1 Spirochaetota bacterium
CTCAGAGAACTTTTGGAATGATTGTAAAATAATTTTTGATTCTGTTATTGCTCTATGGAATTATAGAGTTTTACCAAGGAAAACAAATACGTAAGTTATTCTTTAGTTGACCCTAAGCAAGAAATTCAAGCTGTCCTGCAAATAGCGAATCTGTTCCTGGGCTGTGTCGTGGTAGCGCCTGCGCCGTTTGGCAGAGTATTTTTCTGCTTCGTGGCAACGTTGTACAAATATGGAAAGGCGGTCTAACACGCCGATTAAGTAGTCTGGATATGGATTCATCGAGAATTCTCCTGTTAATAATATAGGTTTCCCGAAGATACAAAAGACTTGACCATGTACTGAGAGTACACAGACTTTTAATTGTACCTTTGGGTATAGTTTCTCAGTCCGGGGTAAGTTTGGTCGCTCATGCCGGGCTGAGAGCTTTTTCACTTCATACAGATTCTTTTCGAATAAATGCTCTTCTTTGTGAAAAACAGTGAGTAGGTAAATATTTGTAGGTACTGGGAAAATGTCGAGTGATTTTTTTGATAGTCTGTAAAAATTAACGTTCTTGTTTATAGATGAAGATAGATTTGGTTTCTCCTTCTTTGACACGTATTTCTTGGAGTTCTTTGCTCATTTGGTACTTATATTTTTCTTGCTTGTTTTTCTTGCTGAGGATGGGCGATAATTTTTCACGAACTCTATCAAACACCATATCAATTTCATAGTTATGGGTGAGTTCAGTTTGTATTTTTTGCAGACGGTTTTTAAAAGAAGAGGCTTTGAGGGCTTGGATCGTTTTTTCTAGTTCTCTTTGTAGAGGGGCGATTTGCTTTTCTGCTGTGAGAGGGATTTTTTCTTTGCAATTTGATATGTTAAATAGGATTCCTCCCGCAAAGTGATCGATGTTGTCCGCGAGTTCATCTACTTTTTTCTCTAGGCGTGAGGCTATATTGACGTCCTTACCAAAAACTGTGTATTCACGTAAATCCAACGCACCTAAGAAACCTTGGTCTACATTGGCAATATTGATGCCGATGCGTGTGGTCATTTTCATTTCTTGTCCATCTACCAAGATATGGTCGATCGCTAGCATTCCAATGGCAGCTAGTAATATATTCGCGATGTCTCCAGTTGCGTCAGTCGTATCTTGTGGTAAGGCAAATATTGCCATAAATGCATCTCCGGCTGTTTGTATTACATACCCTCCGTGAGCTTTGATTTCCTGTGAGGCAAGGTGTTGGTATTTCTTGAGCATCAATTGGGTGGATTGCGATTCCTTTACTGTCGGGAATTGTTTTACCATTTGGCCAAAGCCTTTGAGATCACTAAATAGAACTCCAATGCGCGTCTTCTGATGCATGCGGTGGATTTTTAAGGCAGGATTTGGATCTTTCTGCCAAATTCTTTGGTGCATGTACTCCGTGACTAAACGACTGGGGTTGTAGCTTTCATGCAATTCTCCTTGGTTTTCCTGAATAGTTTGCATAAGAGATAAGGGTACCAACTCAATGGTTTTCAATCCAATCAAGCGGTCGATTTCGGGGAGATGGGTAATGACAAAGAAGTAATGCCTGTAGTGGGTGAGGGCATTGACTGTTTTGGATTGTTCGATATAATCTATTGTTTCTACGAGGAGTTTGCCACGGAAGTCTTTGATGCCAAATACTTTGTCTAATTCTTTCCCGGCGAGTTCATGGCATTTTTTGGCTGATAGGTTTCCTGCAATTTCTTGCAAATACTGGTCTAGTTGTTTTTGGGCAGTTAGTGGTAGGTGGTATACTATTTTCTTTTTGCTGCTGACTTTGATTTGTAAATTCTCAATTGCCTGTAGTCGTACGCTGACAAAGTTCATGTCAGCCCAGACTTTGGAGGATTTCATAAACAGGTAATAGGTGTCGGAAACAACTGGATCTTCTACTTTAAAGAGTAGGTTTAATCTTGCCATGATTCGGGAGATTGTTTGCTGAGACATGCTGCTACTATTGGAAGGAGTCTTTTCCTACTAGTTGGATTGTTGGTAAGATTTCTTTGACTAGGTCGCTCAAAGGGAGCTCTGCATTGTTGTAGGCCTCAATATTTTCGAGAGAAACCCATATGTTTTCTTCTGATGTTAGCTTGTCCTTTTCTCCACGGAATTTCATTAGGAAAGGAAAAATGCGGTAGTCTCGTTCTTTCTGGATTCGCTTACTAAACTTGCGAAATTCTAGTAGTTTGGGCTCGATGGGGGAAAGGGTAAAATCGACTTGCTTGACGATTCCCAGCTCCTCTTCTACTTCTCGGTATGCAGTTGTCAGGGGCTGGTTTGCGTCTTCCTGTTCTGCCTTGCCACCAATAAAGGAGAGATCCTTCCATTGCCTATTTTTTTGTAAGAGAAGTTTGTTCTGATCTTTGATGATAACGATCACTGATTCTTGCACATCCATAGTAAAATCGAATCCTACACTTTAGCTAGGGTCAAGGTTTATTTTTTAACGCAACGGACATAGAAGCGATTTGATTTGTGTGAAAAGAATTCCCCATAGATATTTGTTGTAATATTGTAGGCTTCTTCAGGGTCATCCTCTCTTTCTGTGGATGTCCAGTATTCGCAACATGGTTTGCGAAATAGAGAATTGCCGCTGTTGAAGCCTTGTTTTAGCTCCGATTTTGTAGGCAATTGCATTCCACGCTTTTGGCAATAAGCTACAGCACTTGCCCAGTTCAGTTTGGGGATGGGAGTGACCTGCCAGGTAAAGCGTCCTATTTTGACGGGTTCTTTAAGGTTGATCGTAGTATTTGTTTTCGTGCTGGTTTTGGTATTTGCGTTAATCTTAGTATTGGTATCGGTGTTCGTGTTGGTCTCTGTCGTAGTTGCTATGCTACTTTCCCCATTTTCTGGTGGAAGGGTTGCTTCTTTGCGTAGGATAATATCTTCCGAGTTGATGAGGTTGAGATCCGAAATTTCAATACTCACCAGTTTGTCTTCGTAACCTAGCATGGACACTTTGTAACTATAGATCCCTGGTCTTTTGATGCGTTCAGAATAGGGAGTTTTCCCTAAAAACTCGTTGGAATCGGAACGAAAAACTTCCGCTCCTACTGGCTTTGTTTTGAGTAAGACGTTTGGTGGCTGTTTCATGAAGAATTTATACACCAGCAAACTTCCTAGACCTAAGCCTAAAAATAACATAGCTGCGATAAGTCCTGAGTTGTTGTTACCACCTCGGGTTGCAACACGTGGCATGGAGGGGCTCTCATTGGTGAGTTTCTCCAAAGCTTCCGCAAAAGCGAGAGCCGTTTGGTAACGCTTTTCTTTCTTTTTCGCACAGGCCTTACGAACCACTGCCTCTAGGCGGCGGATCAACTTTTCTGAGGAAATGTCTGATTTGTAGGGAGAGTCTTTGACCTTGAGGGATAGATCTGGGACGCGGCTATTTACATGTTTTCCCATTACGGAAATACCGCTGTCGCCTTTGAAGGGCACATCGCCAGTTAAGAGTTCGAATAGCATGATTCCAACAGCATAGACATCGCTCCTACCATCGATATCCTTTGAACCACGGCATTGTTCGGGACTCATATAGTTGGCAGTGCCTAACGTCATCCTGGTTTGGGTACGAAATTCTCCGGCAATTTTTGCTATACCAAAGTCCATAATGATAGGTTCGCCAGTTGCACGGAACATAATATTGTCGGGCTTGATGTCCCTGTGTGAACTCAAGCGGTTGTTGTGGCAATAATCTAGAGCTCGTAAAACCTTGGAAATGACGTAAATAGAGTCTTTGATTGGGTAGGCTTGTCCTTGGTCTTTGTACTGCTTTAGCTTGTCGGACAAGGAACCACCTGGCGCATACTCCATAATATAATAAGGACGGTCTTCAATTACTCCAACATCGATTACTTCTACTAGGTTGGGATGTTTGATCCGAGCAGGGGTTTTGGCCTCTTGCAAAAAGCGCTCGCGGATTTCGGGGTCTTCTGCGTAATCTTCGCTTAACAGTTTTACAACGATCTTTCTTTCTAGGGCTTCCTGCTCTC
>JBCCIA010000516.1:0-4000 GCA_039028475.1 Spirochaetota bacterium
AGTATTCACTAGAAGAGGAGTGGGGAATTCGCAAGACGGCAGGGATGCCACCACTGAGACAGCGGATGGCGCAGCTCTTATGAATTTTACCCTCCCCTGGTTTCATCACGCCGAAGTAGCATTTGGGGTCAATCACCTCTCCCTGGATATTTGGGATTTGCTTTATCTGATTCTTTTCTGTTGCTTTTTCTACAGGTAATGCAGAGGAGATACTTTGTAGAGAACTTTCTTCATCTGTTAGCTCTAATAGGTATTTTCCGTCTCCGGCGATGAGCGTAGCCTTAACGGTGATTTGTTTTCCTTCTAGGCTTTGCTTCTTTTGCTTTGCAATGTTTTGCATGATCGATTTGGCACCAAATTTACCGTAGCCTACGAGTAAATAGGTTTTGTCCTTAGCAACAAGAAGCGGTACTGGTTGTGAATGATAGATGCCGGTAAATTGTTTGGGATTGCCAAATTCAAAAATAGCATTGGAAAAAGGCTTTTGAAAATTTACCAAAAAAAATGCTAATGGTAGGAGCAAGCAGAAAAGGCTCAAAAGAACTTTCTTAAGAGTCGAACCAACTTCAGGAGTAGGAGGACCATTCCAACCAATATAAAAATTATCCATGATTTTGCTTTCCTTGGTAAACTGCCGGTTCGATAGGTGTTCCTTCTACTTCAGGGTTGGGATTGAGCCAAATCATATCGTCTTTGATTTGCACTTTGTATGTTTTGAGTTTTTCTGTAAAAGGGGGAGGGGATTGGCCATTTCCAGGTAGGTATTGGTAGCCATGCCAGGGACAGGTGATGCAACCATCGACAATTCGGCCTTCCCCTAAGGGGCCCATCTGGTGCTTGCAGACATTGTGGACTGCGGAAAATTTATTTTGGTAGCGAAAGACAGCGATAGATTCTTTGCCAATGACAAAGATTTTTGCTTTGTTTTCGGAAATCTCATCTACATGGCATATCTGGTGAAATTCTGCCCCTTGGCTTGGTAGTGGTTTCTGGGTATTGGGATTGGGAGATTTTACCCTCGCGTATATGTGGATACCTGTGATCCAAGCAAAACTCAAAAACAGCAGCACTCTATAAACGGGATGTGTTTCATAAACGAGCGCACCCAAGGCAACATGAGCTACTACCAAGGCAAAGGCTAGGTAGACTAGTTTGTGTAATCTCTTCCATACCTGTGGAGTAATTTTGTGTAACCAGAAATCATGGCTTGTAGCCGCCATAGCAAAGAAAATTAGCAAAGCAAAGAAACCCAAAACTTGGAAAGGAAAATCACTAATTTTGAGGTAATTTGGATTGGCGGTAAATAGGCTATAAAAAGGGTTGCTATCCCCCAAGGCATGAAACTGGATCAGAGAAATAATCCCATGGATAGCGGCTAAAAGAAACATGCTGACACCTAAATGGCGACGATTGTAGAGGAAGGGTAGAAAATTGGTGTTGATACGGGCCAGTGGTCCAATAGATAGAATGAAATTTAGTAGTAAAAACGCACTCAAGGAGGTACAGCGTAGAAGCAGAGTTTCTGCTGTAATACTGTCATAAAAAAGGAGTTGGAATGTTATAAAACAAGAGTTGAAAAATAGTAGAAAAGACAATAGGATCAGGTCATATCTTTTCTTTTGTGAATTCCAAGAGATGAAAGAGAATTTTGCAGACATAAATTTCACTACAGCTATAAATGCTGTGTTCTTTCTTGTCAAGGCTTAACTTCGCACTTTGCGAACTGTATTTTTATGTAAAAATATGCTTACAGTTAAAGACACAAGAAGAAAGGGTTGCATTTTCCTTAGCTTTGCAAATCCTCTCAATTTTATATCTTTCACAAAAGGAAAACACTAGAATCCTATGGATCAGTTAAAATTTTTAAGCCCAGATCAAGTCCGTGAAATTGCCACGGAGTTTTCGACACCTGTGTTTGTCTATTCGCAAAGCGAGATCGAAAAGAGTTGCGACAAAGCCTTAGCGTTTCCCAATGAATATGGTCTAAAAGTTCGATATGCTATGAAAGCTAATCCCAACGCTGCCATTCTGAAAATCATGCAACAAAAGGGTATTGGTATTGACGCAAGCTCTGAGTTTGAAGTAGAGCGGGCCTTAAAAGTGGGTTTTGCTCCCCAAGACATTATGCTAACATCGCAACAGCTGGCTAAAAATTTACAGAGTATTGTAGAGAAAGGAGTTTTCTTCAATGCATGTTCCTTACATCAGTTGCAGTCTTTTGGAGAATTGTTTCCTGGTAAGGAATTGTCCATTCGTATCAATCCTGGTTTGGGTTCTGGAGCTACGCAAAAAACCGATGTGGGTGGGGTTACTTCCTCGTTTGGCATCTGGCATGAGCATATGGATAAGGTAAAAGAGATTGTTGCAAAATACCAGTTGCGTGTTACGAAAATCCATACGCATATAGGTTCTGGCAGCGATCCAGAAGTCTGGAAAGCCGTTTCGAAATACAGTTTGGAGTATGCGGCTCTTTTTTCCGAATGCCATACAGTAAACTTGGGTGGAGGCTACAAAGTGGGGCGTATGCCAGGAGAAAAGTCAACCGATCCTGGAGTAATAGGCTCTCCTGTGAAAGAAAAGTTTATTGAATTTTTCCAAAAATTCCAAAGGAAACTTACTTTGGAAATCGAACCTGGTACTTTCTTTGTCGCAAATGCGGGTTCCATCATTGCTTCTGTAGATGATAAGGTGGATACTGGTAGCAAAGGCTTTGAGTTTATAAAATTGGATGCTGGAATGGACACCAATACTCGTCCTTCTTTGTATGCAGCCGAGCATCCTTTTATAGTAGTACCTGCTGCTACCGAGGCAACAAATGCTCAAGAGTCTACTTATGTTGTAGTAGGCCATTGTTGTGAAAGCGGTGATGTATTTACCCAAAAAATGGGTGGAGAACCTGTAGCGAGAAAAATGTCACAAGCGGAAGTTGGTGACTTTGTGGTGATAGAAGGTTGTGGAGCCTATTGTTCTTCTATGTCTACAAAGAACTATAATTCCTTTCCAGAAGCTGCTGAGGTATTGCTAAATACCAGTGGAAAAAGCCAATTGATTCGGCAAAAGCAAACCTTAGAACAAATCATAGAAAATGAGATTGACATAAGTATTTGAATTGTCTTAAGATACTATCGTTACAAACTATGTAGAGTTTTTTGAGACTTTGCTTAAAATGTAAATGCAAATCTAGTAGAGTCCTATGTGATCCACCATTATGGAACTAAATTATAAGGTAAAACGAGTTTCCCGTAGTTTGATCTTTGAGTATTCAGGTAAAATTGGTATCAAAGAAGCACAGGTATTTACCGAATCGGTCAAAGAAGAAGTGAACCAGAACCCAAACTACGAAGAGGTTGCCATTGATTGCAGCGCTGTCCTGTTCATCGATTCTTCTGGGATGGGGGAACTTATCAATCTTTACAGATGGTTCCATGAAAAAGAGAAGTTCTTTTGTGTGATAGGGCTTTCGAGCGAATTGCGCACAATTATACGCTTGGCAAAACTAAACAACTTAATTCCAATTTTTTCTAAGGAAGAGTATAAGAAGAGATTGGGCTGATAAAGGGGCGTAAGATTCACAAGAATTTCTGCCCCTAAAGAAACAGTTAGACTTGAGGGTTGTTATCCACCTTTTCTAAAAGCTCCTTTGCCATTTCTCCAGCTTTGTTATTTATGTTATGGATTAGTTCATACATACTACCGATAGTTCGATCATTAAAGTCTCTTGCTTGGCTAACTGGTCCCTCTAGTTGCTCTACTTTCGCTAGCATATCTAATGGCATATTAGCAATTTGTCTATGCACCTGTTCTACACTAGTAGCACCTTTTTCAATGCTATCTTGAACGATTTCTTGAAGTTCTCTTAAGTTTATCACAATAAGTCTTCTCCGTTATTGGTTTGTTTTTTACACAACATAGAAATTTCTCAGAAAAGTCTATCCAAAATTGTAAAAATATGATTATTTTCAGAGAAGCTATTGCTGTGGGTACTTTATTCTACTGATTC
>JBCCIA010000517.1:0-3992 GCA_039028475.1 Spirochaetota bacterium
CGTGCACTGATGTAAGCTTGGCAATACTGATGGAAACAAAAAGAACAACACATAAAATAAACAATAAAATGTGTTGTACTGTGTTATTTCTATAATTTTTATTCATTGCAATCCATCTTCCTCTAAGAAAAATGATAATACTTCTAACCTAGCATTGGTGTATTTAGCATCCTCCGTTTCAACATGCAGCTCCACATCCTATTCAGTGCAAGCAGGTCCTACTATCAGTACCCGAGGGACAGTACTCGCTCATACCACGGGAGATTTTAATGGTGATGGTTATACCGATCTATTTTATGCAGGACCTATTAGCCCTTTTGAAAATACTCCTGTTGGAGTTCATTTTTTAATCAATAGCAATGGCAATTTTATGGATAGTACTACGGAAAGATTCCATGAAAGTGTCCCAACTCTCATTCATGCTCATAGAGCTAATGTTGCTGATTTTAATGGAGATTCCGTTCCTGATATTTATATTTCCGCTTCGGGTTACGATGTTCAACCATTTGCCGGAGAAAAAAATCTTCTGCTGCTGTCTTCTGGTGGGAAGTACAACTCCATTTATTTATCAAGAGTTGGCTTTACCCATGGTTCTGCGGTTGCAGATATAGATAAGGATGGTGACATCGATATTGTAGAAACAGATTTGACCGGACCATCCCCGGGAAATTATGTTCTCGTCAATGATGGCAGTGGCAACTTTACGGAATATAGCAATCGTGTAACTGGTACTTCCAATTTATTTACATCTGTTGCATTGGTGGATGTAAATAGAGATGATTTCCCTGACCTTGTTTTAGGAGGTTCTGAAGATATTGTACCCAGTGTTCTTATCCTGAATGACGGATCTGGTTCTTTTGCTACTGCTACAGATCTACCTGCTATTTCAGGATATGGTGTAGTAGTAGACATAGAGCCCTCTGATTTTACCGGTGATGGGAAAATAGATTTATTATTATCGCGGACTACCGGTTTTTCTTCTCCTTTCGGTTTTTATGGTGATAGACGTATTCAACTGTTGCAGGGTGATGGAGCTGATAACTTTACCGATATTACTTCTACTGCAATTCCAGAGGAACCGGAGTCTTCCAATCGCTGGATCATAGACCTAAAAGCATTTGACTACAATAAAGATGGAAATTTAGATTTTGTTGGTCAGTATGATGACCTTTCCAACCAGGGGTATACAAGAGTTATATGGGAGAACAATGGTAACAGCACTTTCACCCCTCGTTCCCCATCAGAACTTTGTTCACCGGGTTTTATTTTCCCCGTCGATGCCGACAATGATGGAGGTGTCGATTTTCTACGTACAAGTTATGGTTTTTCGAGTACTTCCTTACCCTGGACATTGTTAAAAGATATTCGCTGATGAGAAAACACAATTCCTAGAGGTAGAGTTTAAAGGACTAATTCAAAACTTTTTGAGTAGGAGATATTTAATACTTGCATTGCCGTTTGTTCTAGGATGTAGCAGCCCAAATCCGAAACTAAAACTCTCTGATAATACACCCAGCAACGTAGCTGTTGTTTCAGCCTATGTTCCCAAAGGA
The DNA here is from genome assembly GCA_039028475.1 of Spirochaetota bacterium. GTDB lineage: Bacteria > Spirochaetota > Leptospiria > Leptospirales > Leptospiraceae > JBCCIA01. Next base: position 1,554 of record JBCCIA010000517.1, read on the forward strand.
ACAGACAATTTGACTGCGATCAGATATATGTCGAATGTTGGTTTTACCTGTAAGATTGAGCGTGATGAGACATTTATGATGCACAAAGGATTAGATCCTGTTGGAGTAGCTGGCTCCATAGATTTTGTATTGTGTAGATGTTACGAGTCACATGGATTATTTGTTAGCAAACTTTACCAGGTTATTTTAATTTTAGATAATGAAGATAAGGTGAAAGATCATCATGTATCATATGGATGGATTGGACCATAGAAAGAGAATTTAGAACTGAGGAGTGTAGAAGGTGGTTTTTAACAACCAACAAACCTTTCATACACTCAGGATCTCAGGCAAAATACATATAGGATATTGAGTTTAGACAAATATGAAATCAAAAGGTAAGACCATTTTTTTATTGACTTTCGCATTCTTACTTTTATTGAATTCGGGGTCCTATATTTCAGCTTCCATTTATACAGAATTAATTCTCTATCCTAATTTAAATTTAAGACTCTTTGCCATAGTATTGATTCTGAATTCATTCTGGTTTATCTATGTAGCATATAAAACTGCACCATAAGAAAAAACTAGAAAAAATATTCTTTTTTTGGCACAGATTTAGTATCCTGTTCGTTTATCTAGAGAATGTTTATAGAAAATGAATATTAGTAAATCTGTTCTAACAAAAAAATTTCTATTTGAACAAAAGCTAGAAGGAGATGAAAAATGGTAGTTAGATTGTTGTTGGCTAAATATATCGCGATTCTTGTCTGTCTTTCTCTGTTAATTGGGTGTAAAAATAAGGAAAATGACAATACGAATTTTTTGTACCTGAATTTCTTTTTATCAGGGAGTTCTCAAGGAACAATGAAAGAATATCTTAATGTGGACCTGACCTCGGTCCGAGGTCTGATGCGCACTACCGATATATCGTCAGTGTCTTCCAATTTGCTACGTTCTACCACTACCCTGGATGGAGACATGTACTCGATGGCTTCAGACGGTGCAATCACCCAGATTCAGGTCTGGGAGGAACGAGAAACAACTGTTACTACTACCGTGCGTGTGCAGCGTTTGATCAATCTGGAAAACTACGTTTTTTTCTTATATTCAAATCGTGTACCGGCTGATATTTGTCAGTTGGTAGTTGCACGAAAGTCGGATGGAAAATTATTTTGTATGTATAATGTGGATACCGAAATTTTTATTCCAGCTTTTTGGTTTGACGGCGATCTGGTTCGTTATGGCGACACGGTTCAGACTGATTCAACGAACAATGTTTATATTTCTGCCTATACGGGAACCCGGGGTAGTGTTGCAACGGTTGATGACTATACCATAGGCATTTACAAACTCGACCTTTCTAACCCACAAACTCCGGTGAAAACGTTAGTGCTAGATGCAACCGCCAGTTTGAATGCGAAGCGGTTTATAAAATATAAAATGAATCCTTCCGGGGATATCATGCTTCATATTTCACCCGACTATTATTATGATAAAGCTTCGTTTCATTTTTTGCGTGCGAACACACAAACCCTAGAGACAATTGTTGAAACAAAAACGAATTCTTTTTTTGACCTGAGTCCTACTAATGTATTCTATTCCTTCCGGTCTGAGGGTTGGTATAAAACTGTAAGAAAGTATGACCTATCGTCCTCTGCTTATGCCTCTTCTACTTTTGATTATACAGACCCCGTTCTTGGTTTCTATCCCCATGGGCATCGCAGTCCTGATTTCAATTGCAATACCGCCGCATTTGCGTACTGGATGGAAACCTCTGACTTTAATGGCAATAACTTTCTGCAATTGGATTTTTCGGCAAATAGCGGACAGGTCTTGCAGGTTCCAGGCATGGACAGAAATGACAAGTTCAAGCAAATGGGCTGCGCCGATACATCGGTTTTCATCTTGTTTACGAACGATGCCAAGAATGGTGACACTCTGGTGAAATACCAGGAAGATACAGGTTTTATCGAGATCATAGGTTTCGGTAACTACTCTATCGGCGACTTTAGTGTGGATACCGAGGGAAAAGTAACGTTTGTTGGAAAGAACGTGAATACTTTGCAAGAGGTTGTTGCAGAAATCGCCGTCGGTGGAGCGGTAATTTCCGTCCTCAATACCGGAGAATTGCCGGAGGTAGAACAATACGTGGAGCTGAACAAAGACTGATGAGGATCATTTTGCTTGTTTTTATATGAAACATCGTGTAACTTTCGAAGACAATATATATACCAGAGTGTTAAAAAAATCGACATAGCAAGAAATTAAGAGCTGCTACTGTAAGGAAAAAAAATATAGAAAAATATCTTTTTTTGGCACAGATCCTTTTTCCCATTCGTTTCTCTAAAGGGTGTTTATAGAAAATGAATATCAGTAAATCTATCATTAGGAATTATAACCAAATGACAAATACTCGCAAGATACTTATCACAGGTTTTGGCAAATTTCCCGGTATGC
>JBCCIA010000518.1:0-3990 GCA_039028475.1 Spirochaetota bacterium
CGAAAAAGTATGCCCATCGTTTGTTGCACATATTTGGTATGCGTTCTGAGAAAGCCCTAGGGCTCTTGAACCAGATTGTAGGCATTAAGGTTCTTGGCAATCTAGATGCTTTTATCCGTGAAAATATGTTGGACTCTAAAGATACCGAAGAGGAATTTTTAAAGTTAAAAGAACACGCTGACACCTTATTAGAAGCCAAACGCAATATTGACAAAGCCAGTAAGAAAATAGAACTTTTACAACCTATCCAAGTGAGTACACAGAGCATTCGCCAGATAGAGGAAGAAAAAGATACATTGCAGCATTTGCAAACGATTGGTGCTAGTTGGTTTGCAGAAAAGCATATCCAATTTTTACAACTAGAGTTGCAGAAACAAAGCCACCGTTTACAGGTGCAGCAGGAGAAGTTACAACAAACAAAAGAGGCTTTAGGCAAAGGCCGAGAAGAAGAAAAAGAAATCGAATTGTCTTTGCGGATGGATCAGGTCGAGCAAAGAATTGTAGATATAAAGCAACTGATCCAAATTGCAGAAAAGGAGAAGGAAAAAGCCTTAAAAAAGCACGACGAATATAAGAATTTAGCGGAATCTCTGGGGTACGCCGGTTCACCAACAGAAGAAGAGTTTCATAAAAACTATCGTCATATCCAAGAATTACGTAGGAAAGAAGAAAATCATCTCTCGCAACTAGAGGAAGAGCTGTACCAAAGCAGAAAAGAGCTAGATATGGCTAAAGACTTTTTCAAAACTGGCCTGCAAGAATTGGAAACTTTACTGAAGCAAAAGAATAATATATCGGGTAGAGTTGCCGAAATTCGGCGGGAACTATTACAGCATTTACAGGCGGAGGCTTGGGAGGTTCCCTTCATTGGTGAGTTGTTACGGGTAAAAGAGCAGGAGAAACACTGGCAGGCGGCAATAGAGCGTTTGTTGCATAATTTTGCTCTACGGCTTTTGGTGCCAGAAAAGTACTATTATGCAGCCAACGACTACATCAATCGGACAAATCTACGTGGTAGGATTATTTTTCATAAATTTTTTTCTGGACAAAAATATTCCCATAATACCCATTTAAAATCTGTAGATGGCTTCTTGTACCAAAAGTTAGAGTTTAAACAAGATTCTCTTTATACGGCTTGGGTCGAAGACAAAATATTGCAACAATTCGACTACTATTGCAGTGATGATTTGGATGAATTTACGAAGTATAAAAAAGCAATTACCCAGAATGGCCTTATCAAATCGGCAGATAGGCATGAGAAGGATGATAGAAAGACGTCTCTGCAAGTGAATAGCTATGTACTAGGTTGGGACAATAAAGAGAAAATTGCCTGGTGGCGGGAAAAGTTACGTGTATCAGAGAAGGAAATTACAACCCTACAGAATAAATTTGATGCCATTGTGTCTAAGAAGCAGCAATTGGAAGCCCGCCTCACCCATATTCAGCATATATCTATTTTTACTGATTTCCAAGAAATCCATTGGCAAGCATACGTTAAAGAAATAGATGAATTGCAAGAAGATCAGAACCGTTTAGAGCAGTCCAACCAAAAAAACCAAGAATTGCGCAAGTCTTTGCAAAAACTACAGCAGCGTATTGATGAGCTAGAAGCCGAGAAGGATGCACAGCTTAGGGAAATCACACGTGTTCAGACTTCTATGGAAGCAATGCAACTAGAGCATAGTAAGCAAGAGGTTTTCCTGCAAGAAAGGGAGAAATACTCGCAAGAAGAAAAAGATTTATTTGCGAAAGAGCTAGTGAAATTTGTAAGTGGCTTAGAGTTTGCCAACTTCGAAGATAGGATTCGCCAAGCCCAGAGCTATCTACACGAGAGGACACAAATCTTGCAACAGCGTTGGCACTCTACTCGCAATAAATTGACTACCCAAATCACTCGTTTCAAAAGGCCAGCTAGCGAGATTTTGCAGGAATTTCCCGATTGGTCTAGTGATGTGCATACCTTGCCAGACAACGTAGATTATGCAGATGAATATTTGGTCTTGCTTAACCGTTTGCAAAGGGAAGGTTTGCCACAGTTCCAGAAAAAGTTTGAAATCTATTTGAATGACACCATGATCCATAAGATTGCCAACTTTAACCAGGAATTGGAAGATTGGCGAGAGGGAATTGATGCAGACATTCATTCCCTCAACCAATCCTTACGCGGTATCAACTTCAAAAGCAACCCAGAAACCTATATCCAATTGAAATACAGCAATAGTCAAAATCAAAATACCAAGGACTTTCGCCAAGCCTTGCGAAATACCTTCCCAGATATGTCTGTCTGGAATCGTAAGGAAAATGATTTTGAATTTAAGAAGACGCATTTTGAAACCAACATCATTCCTCTATTGCAAAAATTGTATGAGAATGAAGGTTGGCGTCGGGAAGTATTAGATGTGAGAAATTGGCATAGTTACTATGCAGCGGAATACTACCGCGAGACTGGTCTTGCTATGAAGACCTATACGGAGATGGGAAAACTCTCAGGAGGGGAGAAGGCACAACTTACCTATACCATTTTGGGTTCGGCCATTGCACACCAATTTGGTATTCACCAAGAGGGAGTTGGTTCTAACTCGTTTCGTTTTATTGCAGTTGACGAATCCTTTAGCAACCAAGACGAAGAGAAAGCGACGTATCTCATGGAATTGTGTAAGCAACTGCACTTACAGTTGTTGGTAGTCACACCTAGTGACAAACTTTCCATAGTAGAACCCTATATATCTTACGTGCACTATGTACACCGAGTTGGCAATAAAGAGTCGATTTTATATGATATGCCCATTCTGGTTTTTCAGGCTGAGCAAGAGAAAAGACGAGCTGAGGTTTAACTATGGTTACACCAGAGGAAATTCGTCGCAAAGCTCAGAGAAAATACCATGAGTTTCTTAGTGCTTATGTTTGTGGGGACTTGTTTTTTCCTTTGGTCATTCGTACAAATAAGAAAGCAACTGATACCTTTCTTGGCTTTTCACAAACCATTAAAAATCTACAACAACAAGCAAAAGAAAAACGAGGCTATGGTTATTCCATCGCTTGGAAAAAAGTGAGTAAAAGAAAATATGGTCAACAAAACATACCAGAGAAAATTTACTTTTCTAACAAGGAAGATTACCTTACTTTTATCGAAAAACAAGAAGAGTTTGCGACTTTCCAAAAAAATCTGCAAAAAATACAAGTTCTTCCTGAATTACTAGTTTGGGCTAAGCAGCAGCCCAAAAAAATTTTAAAGTATGCAGATTCCTGGGATGGGATTTTACGAGTTTGCCACTATTTTATGCAAAATCCCTGTCCAAACCTGTACATCCGAGAATTGCCGATTGCTGTCGATACAAAGTTTATAGAAATGCACCAAGGTATATTGACAGAACTTCTTACACTGTTATTGCCTGGGACTAAAAATACGGAGGAAAAACGATTTGAAAAGCGATTTCACTTGAAGTGCCACGAACCCTTAGTTCGTTTTTTGTTATTAGACCTTAAAATTGCCAGGGAGTCCTTTTCCGGTGTTCGCGATCTATCCATTCCTGTGTCTGCTTTCGCTAGCTTAGCTTTACCTATAGATACCGTTTTGGTTTTAGAAAATAAAATGAACTATACCAATATAGAAAATTTTTTAACTTTACCGCACCTAGAGGCTACATTGGCTATTTTTGGTAGCGGATTTGCCGCGACTGCGTTAAAAAATTCTACTTGGTTGCAGCAAATCAATTTGTACTACTGGGGTGATTTGGACATACAAGGTTTGCAGATTCTCGCTAAACTACGCGAATACTTTCCTAGGCTAGAAAGCATTCTTATGGATTGGCAGACTTTAAAGACTTTCCAAAACCAAGCGAGCCAAGGACAAATGACAAATAGACAGGAGCCAAAAAATTTAACAGTAGAAGAATCGCAGGTGTATCGTTATCTTGCTGCTAATAACCTACGACTGGAACAGGAAAAGTTGAGCCATTCCTATTGCAAAAAATACTTAGAAAAACTTGC
>JBCCIA010000519.1:0-3984 GCA_039028475.1 Spirochaetota bacterium
AGGTGTGGACGGCAAAAGTATTTCATCGATAATTAATGATTTGGAAAATGGTGGTGTTTCAGGTTTTCTGTATCGAATTGGAGAAGACCTGAAGAATAAAACATACCATCCCTCAGCAGTAAAGCGAGTGTATATTCCAAAATCGAATGGGAAACTACGTCCCCTTGGGATACCGACAGTTAGAGACCGAGTTGTTCAGATGGCAGTTCTACTGATATTAGAACCGATCTTTGAAGCAGACTTTCTGGATTGTTCTTATGGATACAGACCAGGGAAATCAGCACATGATGCCCTGTTTCAGATACAGAAGAATATAAAGGAAGGTTTTACATCCATTTATGATGCTGACCTTAAAGGCTACTTTGACTCAATCCCTCACGAGAGAGTGATGAAATGTGTGGAACTACGAGTTTCAGATAGAAGTGTCCTGAGCTTGATAAGGAAATGGTTGAAAGCACCTATTGAGGAAGAAAGGGAAGGCAAGAAAATCGTGAGTGGTTCTGGCACAAAGGGGACTCCACAGGGTGGTGTAATATCGCCGCTCCTTGCGAACCTATACCTTCATTATTTTGATAGGTCATTTCACCGCCAATCTGGAGCAGGAGGCTGGGGTGGTGCACGATTAGTAAGGTATGCCGATGATTTTGTCGTAATGGCAAGAAACTGGAATGCTGGTCTAAGTGAATGGATAGAAACAAAGATAGAAGGTTGGCTTGGCCTCGAAATCAACCGAGACAAGACGAAGATCGTGGAACTGCGAAAGAATAGGGCAACACTTGATTTTCTTAGTTACTCTTTCAGGTTCGATGTGAGTATAAAGTCCAAATATGAGAGTAAATACTTAAACATGTTTCCCTCAAAGGAATCAGTGCAAGAGGAGATAGAAGAACTTCGGGATTTATTGAGTAGAAAGAATAGGTATAAACCTGTGCCGGAACTCGCCAAGGAAGTAAACCGACAGTTAAAAGGCTGGTCACATTACTTTTCAATTGGGTATCCTCGGATGGCTTATCGGAAGATAAATTATTATCTTGAAGAGAAGATTTACTTTCACCTGATACGAAGAAGTCAGAAAGGATATAAGTTTCCCAAAGACCGAAGTATTTATGTCTTCAAAAGAGAGCTTGGATTTGAGTTTCTTTAAGTAAAGTTATGATAGTTTTCGGGAAGAGCCATTCAACTTTTCCATAAGAAAATGTTGAGGGATATGGGTAGGAAGCGGGAAAACCGCACGTACGGTTTGACGAGGGGAAAGGGGATGTACAGATATGATATGCAGTTATTAAGACACTCACATGGGAAACCTGAGAAACAGAATATACTGAAATCTAAACCTCGTACATTTCCTTTTCTACTCTACGATTTCTCTGTCTTTAAAAATATTGTAAAATCTGGTCGTCGAGTGAAATTTATTGCAACTGCAATAAATTTTGTATCGAGACGCCAAACGCTCCAATAATTCTTGCAAAATTAGAATCTCTTTTTAGATAACTCCCTTACTGTACCAAGGTTGGCATCAATTAACGCTTGCTTCTTTTTACTGCTCCACTTTTGTATTTGTTTTTCCCTGATAAAAGCTACATCTATCTTTTCCTATTCTTCCACATACACCAGCTTTACTGGCAATCGTTTACTCTTATACTTTGCACCTTCTCCTTTTTGGTGCTGTTGCAACCTTCTTTCGATATCCTATGTGCTTCCGCTGTAGAAAGTATTATCAGAGCATTGTAAGATATAGGTATATGGCATGTTTCTGTTTTCTGTCATCTCGGTACAAAATTTATTGTAGGCACAACAAATTTCACTCGATGCCCAAGTTTTTTTCTTTTTCCTCACTAAAGTCTATCATGCTTGGCTCTTCGGTGAATTGGTAGTTTTTAAAGAATTCCCGCAAAAGAAAATACCTTGTCATGGTACAATCTTTCCATAGTTTATAAAAAAACAGAATGGAAATCTTTTTTAAATAACATGATACAGGATAAAATCAGCCTTTCGCAATTAGAATCCTTCCTTTTAAAAGCAGCAGATATTCTCCGAGGTAAAATGGATGCATCGGAATTCAAAGAGTTCATCTTTGGTATGTTGTTTCTCAAACGTCTATCCGATGAGTTTGACCGGAAACGGGATGAAATCAAGCAGACTTATGACCATTTAAAGAGCGAACTTCTACAGGAGCTCTTAGAGGATAAAACCACCTATGGTGAGACTTTTTTTGTCCCGGAAAGAGCTAGGTGGCACCAATCTTGGACAGATGAAAATGGTGATTTGGTTCCCGCTCTTAAAGACTTAAAGCATAATATTGGTGATATGTTGAATAAAGCGATCTCTGCTGTAGAAGATGAGAATGACTCCTTAGTTGGGGTTTTAAAAAACAATATCAACTTCAAAGACAAGAAAGGTAAGATGCAGATTTCTGATTCCACTTGGAAAGAACTTCTCGATCATTTCAACCAACCCGGCTTTGTTTTGGTGAATGATAACTTTGAATTTCCAGACCTGTTGGGAGCCGCCTATGAATATTTGATTAAATTTTTTGCCGATAGTGCTGGTAAGAAAGGTGGTGAGTTTTATACCCCTGCGGAGGTGGTACGTCTTTAGATACAAATTACCAAACCGGAAGAGGGCAATACTGTCTATGACCCTACCGTTGGTTCTGGTGGTTTTCTCATCCAAGCCCACCAGTATGTCGAAGAACAGGGGAAAAATGCTGAGAACCTCCATCTCTATGGACAGGACTCAAATGGTACGGTTTGGTCGATTTGCAATATGAATATGATCCTGCACAATATTCTCCAGTTTACCATTGAGAATGCGGATACGCTGGAAGATCCTCTGATTCTGGAAAATAATAGGCAGAAAAAATTTGATAGAGTTCTTGCCAACCCTCCTTTTTCACAAAACTACGACCGTAAGAGTATTCGTATGCCGGAACGTTTTATGGAATGGTGTCCAGAATCGGGTAAGAAGGCGGATCTTATGTTTGTGCAACATATGTTGGCGAGCCTCAAGGGGGATGGGCACATGGCAACAATTATGCCGCATGGGGTTTTATTCCGTGGAGGTACAGAAAAGATCATCCGGGAATTGTTTATCAAGCAAGATGTGATTGAAGCCATCATCAGTCTTCCCCAGGGTTTGTTCTATGGTACGGGGATTCCCGCCTGTGTTTTGGTGTGTCGTAAAAACAAAGCAGATAATTTTAAAGATAAGATTCTATTTATCAATGCGGATAGAGAATTCGCCGAAGGCAAGAACCAGAACAAATTGCGTCCTGAGGACATTGAAAAGATTGACTATGTTTTTAGCAATAAACTACAGATTGAGAAGTATAGCAAAATCGTTCACAAACAAGAAATTATTGTAGAGCACGATTACAATTTAAATATTAAACGTTACGTTGACAATACCCCTGAGCCAGAGATAGAAGATGTCCAGGCGCATCTGCTCGGTGGTATTCCTGAAAGGGAAGTTTCTGCTTTGCAGCAGCAGTTTGCAAAATTTGGTTTTAGTACGGATACTTTGTTCCAGGCAGATAGGCCAGGTTACCAGAATTTTACCGAACAGATAGGGGATAGGAACGCTATCAAACGAGTCGTAGAAGCGATGCCTGCCGTGCAACAGAGTATGCAAATACATAGAGACAGTTTAGATGCCTGGTGGCAGTTGGCTCGTGATGACTTTGCTCTTTTGGAAGGTTCTAACAATGCGGAGAGCAAGGGCAAGAAGTTGCCAGAAGTACGTAGTATTTTGTTAGGCTCGATCAAAGAGAAAATCATTCCTCTCGCTGTTTTAGATGAGTTTAAGACGGCGGGTGTCTTTGTCAATTGGTGGCAGCAGATCCGTTTCGATCTCAAAACCATTGCTTCGATTGGTTGGCACCATACACTCATTCCCGATGATTATTTGTTAGGGTCAACTAAAGAATAACTTACCAATATTTCCTTAAAGAATTTAGCTAAATGTACGTTAATAAATATATGGAAA
>JBCCIA010000520.1:0-3981 GCA_039028475.1 Spirochaetota bacterium
AAGCCTATAAAGCAGCGATCAAAGGTGTTTTCGCACGTGGCAAGGAAAAGTTACCATATACGATACAGGATGCATATGTGAAGTCAGAAAGTATCTATAGCAAGGCTATCCTTAGCTTACTACGCATGGAGGGAGGTGGTTTTACACGAAAAGAGGTGTATACTTTTATGCAAAACCCCTGTTTTCTCACCAAAACAGGTCTCCAACCAGAAGATGTAAGCTAAGGATAGCCTTGCTATAGATACTTTCTGACTTCACATTTGCATCCTGTATCGTATATGGTAACTTTTCCTTGCCACGTGCGAAAACACCTTTGATCGCTGCTTTATAGGCTTTTATGTCGCTTGTATAGATAGAAATTTGTTGCAACTGCAATTTGGGGTTTTGTTCCAAATTGTAAAGTATACTGTGGTATACAGTTTCAACTTCACGATATATACCTGGTGCTGAAAAAACTTGTATGCTGGAATCTTGTCGCCCTAAATTTTTTTGATTGTCCCATCTTTGTAAGCGGGCCAATAAGTGGTTTCCTTGTATTTTTTCCTTAAGCCAAAAGAGTCTCTGCTCGCCGATGAGTAGTAGAGAATTGCGTTTTGCTTTGGCACATTGGTAGAAAAAATTGCCTTTTTCTTGTTCGGATTCAGCAGCAAAACTACGCAAATATACTTTGAACTGGTAGAATTTTGCTAAGTTTCGCAATACTTGGAAATGGAAGGAGGAATAGTTTTGCATAGCAAAAATATAAATCGTTTCTTTCTCTTGTGGCTCTTGTTTTTCAGAAAGTCTCTTTGCATACTTTTTTGCAAGAATATAGAGACTTTTGTGTTCCTGGTATTTTTGCTTGTAGAGGAATTGGTTGAACTGGCTTAATATTTTTCCTTTTGCAAATACAACCCGATATAGATAGGCTTGGGCATTTTCCCATTCCCGTTCCGATCCTACAGATTGCCAATTTTCTCGGATCCATAGGTAGATTAGCTTACGGCTTTGTGTACTATGGTATTCGTACTCGCGGAAATAACGAGCGATGCGAGTTGCCAGCTGCCAAAGGCGTATAGAGTAATCCTGCCTTTTTTTACCATTCAGGTACAAATACTGCCAAAATACCTGTAACTCCTCAGTGACTGGTTGTTTTTCCAGATGGATTGTTAGGGCGGCAACAAGAAGGACTTTTATCTGCGATACCTGTAGAGGAAGCTCTTCTACTAATTCTGTTTCTTGTCCTAGCTGCTTATAGAGATAAAAAAAGCTCTCCTCTAAACCCATATAACGAAAATTGTAGGCGATACTATACTTTCGCGCAATCTTTGCTTGGAGCCAATTTTTATAACTAGGATTGGGAATTATAATACTAGGGGTATAAAATAGTCCCTTCTCCTTACGTTCTTGCAAAATTTGCCCAATCATTTCACTAAAGAGGGTTTCTATTTTTTGAGCTTGGTAGAGTTGAATAGACATAATTCCTAAGAAAAGCCTGTAAATGTAAGACTTTTTTTTCAACCAATAAATTATTTGCTTATAAAGCGAGACTTTTACTCCCTCTTAGCGAGAGCTGTCGAATATTTTAAAAAAAGGTTTTACAAGATCCTATCTCTCTATTCTTTATTATTTGACTCTGCTTTGTTGCAAACAAAGTATCTAGCAACGAATAAAATCCAGACATATAAACCTTAAATAGGAAACTATTATGAAAATTCATGAATATCAGGCAAAAGAGGTGCTGAGACGGCACAATGTGAGTGTGCCTTTTGGTAAAGTGATCCAAGAGCAAAGCGAAGCGGAAAGTGCTTACGCTGAGGTTGTGCAAAAGTCCCCTGTGGTAGTAGTTAAAGCTCAAATTCATGCGGGAGGACGCGGTAAAGGTGGTGGCGTCAAAGTTACCAAAAGCAAAGAAGAAGCCATGCAAGCCATTGAGAAAATTCTTGGTATGCAGCTTATTACCCACCAAACTGGTCCCGAAGGCAAAAAAGTCCTTAAAGTCTATCTGGAACAAGGTATCGAAATCGCCAAGGAATTCTATATCAGCATTCTTTTAGACAGAGCAATGCGCCAACATATTTTCATGGCTTCTACAGAAGGTGGTATGGAGATTGAGGAAGTTGCAGAAAAACAGCCAGATAAAATCATCAAAATTGCTATTGATCCAGGCATTGGCCTCCAGGTAAACCAAGCGAGAGAGCTAGCCTTCCGTTTGCAACTACCTAAAGAAGCTATCAAATCGGCTGTTGGTTTTTTCCAAGCCTTATACCATGCATATGTACAAGAGGATTGTTCACTCTTAGAAATCAACCCTTTGATTTTGACAAAACAAAACGAAATTATAGCTGGTGACTGCAAGATTAATTTTGATGCTAATGCTCTTTACCGCCACAAGGACAACGCTGAATTTCGTGATAAATCAGAAGAAGACGCTCTGGAATTGCAAGCCAGCGAATACAACCTAAACTATGTCAAGCTAGACGGAAATATTGGTTGTATGGTCAATGGAGCCGGACTTGCAATGGCTACTATGGATGTGATCAAACTAGCTGGTGCGGAACCTGCAAACTTTTTAGATGTAGGTGGTGGAGCTAATGTAGAAACGGTTACCAATGGTTTCAAGATTATTCTAGGTGACCCCAATGTAAAAGGCATTTTTGTAAATATCTTTGGTGGCATTGTTCGTTGTGATAGAGTCGCACAGGGAATTGTTGAAGCAGCTAAGGCTGTTGACATCAAAGTTCCTCTAATGGTGCGCTTAAAAGGTACCAATGCAGAAGAAGGGAAAAAGATTCTTAGCGATAGCGGTGTGACTATTATTGTAGCAGATGAATTGACAGATGCTTCGGAAAAAATTCCATCATTAATTAAATAAGGGAAAAAAATGGCAGTTTTAGTAGATAATAATACAAGATTGGTAGTTCAGGGAATCACTGGAAAAGAAGGAGCTTTCCATACTAGTCAGATGATTGAATACGGCACAAAAGTTGTCGCAGGTGTGACTCCCGGAAAAGGTGGACAGAAAAGTGAGCATGGTGTAGCGGTTTTCAACACTATACATGATGCCATGAAAGAAGAAGGTGCCAATGTTGCGGTGATCTTTGTACCTCCTCCTTTTGCAGCTGATGCCATTTTGGAAGGTATTTTTAATGAAATTCCTCCCCAAACGATGGCCTTGAAGCCTTACCTGATCGAGATATCTCGCACCTAACTCTTCTCTCACCCCGTCACTACTACATTCCCATGAGCATCTCTGGGAAGAAAGTATATGGTATCTTTGACCCTGGATGCACCCACACCATCATAGCCACCTCATTGGCAGAGCAACTTCAACTTACCGTGAGCCCCTATGCTGGTGTCTTCCAAGTTGCCAATGATACCCTCTCGAGCTACAAGGGGAAGATGGATGCCTTAGAGGCGCAAGTCCATCCCAATATTTCCCTGAAGGTCTCTTTCATCCGCGCGAGCGATGCCACCCGCCATTAACTCATGGTGGGCAACGACCTACTTTTCGACCAGGAAGAAGGGAAGATCAAGTATATGGGCCAGTCGCGAGCCAGCTACCTGAACCTCTGGCAATTGTAGTTCAGTGATGTGAACAAACGCTTGGTCTATGAAGTGCCCCTAGCTGGACCCACCACACACTCGGCTGCCTCAGAGTAGGGCGGCCAACGTCTTTAATGAAGTTATCACACTAGAACGCCAAGCTAGGAGTCTCGAGGATAGTTGGGAAAGGACCAACCCTAAGATCTCATTCAGGACAAGCATCGAATTGGCCATCCAAGCATACGACTAGGGGCAAGCGCATCAACACGCCACCTGTCCAAGCTCTCGCGCCCCACATGTTGATGAATATTGGATACAAGGAAGAGATAGACGGTGTACACAGTGCACAGTACAATGGACATTGGGCAAACCTGGCTTCTGGAGCCCTTGGGCTTGATGGCTCCAGTGGATGCAAGACCCGAAGAACCCAGTGCAGGTCTTTACGGGAGAAGACCT
>JBCCIA010000521.1:0-3978 GCA_039028475.1 Spirochaetota bacterium
CTAACACGCATCGAAGGAGAAAATTCTAATTTTATAAGGAATCTTTCGACTTCTTCTTTCGGAAAAAGACTAAATTTCATCTTTGTCAATCCAAAAATGGCACCAAATAATACCAATACCACTGCTGTAAGAGAAATATAGGGTCGATTTACCACTGATGTGATTAAGCCTGTAAACCCTCTATTTAGAGACTCAAACCCTAGGTTGATGCCACGCCGAATCGGGTTGGTAGCCCCCTTGTTTTTTCCCCCGTAATGAGCAATTCTTGCAGGAAGAAGGAAGAAAGACTCGATCAAACTTGCTGTCAGGACTGTAATAACCACAAAAGGAATCTGCCAAATAAATTTACCCATAAGTCCAGACATGAACATCATGGGTAAAAAGGCAGCAGCAGTTGTCATGAAACTCCCTATAATGGGCGTGAACAATTCTGCAGAACCTTTTACGGCTGCATCTATTGGAGACAACCCTTCTTCTCTATATCTGTAGACATTTTCTGCAATTACGATGCTATTGTCTACAAGCATACCAAGAGCAATAATCATCCCCATCATAGAAATCATATTGAAACTTATATTTTTGTATGGAAAAACCATAAGAGTGGCACCAAGAACTAGAGGAAGAGAAAGTGCTGTAATGATTGCCATACGCGAGCTTAAGAAAACCAGTAATATCGCAACCACTAGAAATAAACCTATTACAGCATTATTGCCCACGACATCTAATTGACGGCGAGTTTGCAGAGAAAGATCCATAACTATACTAGCCTTAACTGGACTTTGTTTCTCGAGCTCTTTGACACGTTTGTCTACTTCTTCTTTTAGAGAGAGGATATCGGCTCGCTCTTTTTTTAATATCAAGAGGTTGATGGCAGGTTTGCCGTTGGTTCTTGCCAATAGCTGGGATCTTTCATAGGTATCTTTAAATTTTGCAACTTCCCGCAATAATACCATGACTCCCGTATCGTTAGAACGAACAGGTAAGGCACCCAATTGAGAGAGGTTATCAAATTGCCCCGATGTCCGAATATTTAGGGCATCTTCAGACTCCAGCACACCTCCTGGAACATTGACATTACGTCCGCTTAAGGCGCGGCTTACATCCATTAAGTTTAGGTTGTATCGTTTTAGCTTTTCTGGTTGGACAAGTATATGCCATTCCCTATCCCGTTTTCCAAAAACATCAATTCTGGCAACACCCTTTAACTTTTCCAATTGTGATTCGAAAAAGCGTGCCTGTTCATTCAATTCAATCTCATTTTTTGCTCCGAAGAGTGAGATTTCTAGAACCGGAAAAGTGGCTGATTTTAGCTCTGCAAATAAGGGACGCTCTGTTACTTCAGGAGGAAGATCGGAAACTCTATCTAGAGCACGGCGTACTTCATCTAAAACTTCGGCTGGATCTGACTCATTCATATCTACCTGGACATTGATTTCAGATACGGATTGCCGGGATATTGAGCGAACCTTTTTGAGTCCTTCAATCTCCCTAAGTTCTTCTTCAATAGGAATGGTAACTCTTTGTTCTACATCAGCAGGTGAGGCTCCAGGAAAAATGGTTGTTATTTTTGCCTGGTGAAAATCTACTTTTGGAAAGTTTTCTCTTTGCAGAGAAAGAATACTCATTCCACTACCTGCAATTAGACCAATTACAAGCATCCACATGAGAAGCTTTTGGTTTACAAAATATCTTATGACTTTTTCCATTTTACCTCACGCATGAAAAATTATACCAACTATTAGAATCTAGATAAAAAATGATTAAGGGTGTAAAGGATAACTTTTTAGTTTTTTAAGAAATTGGTTCTAATTTTTTTACTTGTTTATCAATAAAAATAAATCCAAAAGGAATCATTGAAAGCAGAAGAAAAGTAATCAACTTTTTGCCACTAATTTGTACCCAAGGCTTTATACTGATCAAAGTGTAAAAGAAAATTAAAAACAGTATCCCGTGAATCGCTCCTAAACTCTTAGATAAAGATGATATATTAAATAAGATACGAGTTGGCATGGAGAGGAAGATTAAACTAAGCAGTGAAACCCCCTCAATCGCAGATACAGCTCGAAAATATGATATTACAAACTTGCTCATAGGCTCCACCTGAACCAGTCTCTTCCATGCCCAAGCCATGGCCAAGGAATTGCAGTTGCAATCAAGAAAAGGGAAAATAATATCCCTTTAAAATAATTTTTTGCCAACCCAGTCCTCCTCCCCTTTGCTTGAAATGCATGCCATACACCAAGGGCGATAAACATAGTTAATGGGTGTTGTACCCCCCAAAAGAAGTAGGTATAATTTTCAAAAACAAGTGACCAGTCATTAAAAACAACCTTTGCCATAGGGCTAAACGTAAGCCACATAGTTGAGCCAATTAAGAACTGATAGCCAAAAAACTGATCGTATAGCCATAAAAGTTTCTGATGATTTGATGTTTTCGTAAGCGGAATTTTCAGTAAATAAAAAATACTAATTATGGCAAGAATTATGACAAACCATCTAAACCAGGAATGAAACAAAATCAAATAACTGTACATCGAGTCGATCTCCCTAAAAGAATCATTACTAGCGAAAGTCGGGAGTTAAATTTGTATTGATCCTGTTCGTAATAAATACGCAAACTTATTACGTTGCCCTTCATTCAAAAATGCATGTATTTCAGAAACTGCTTTTTCCACCTGAGCTGCAAGCTCTTTGGAACTCTCTGATCTTTTTGCAGCAGCTTGTTTGGCTTTCTCGGCTCCAAATTCTGAAGTCTCCATTGCCTCTGCCAACAACGTCAGGCTTCTCTGTTCATTAACAGCATGTTGGGCACGTGCAGTTTTTAAGTTATTGATTATCCGAGCAAGTTCTTTTACCTGCTCATCATCCAGTTCGAGTTTATATGCCAGATGGCGAACAGGCCTCTTGATGCCAAAAAGTCCTCCCATCTTAAAACCCCCCTTGCTTAAGACATGGTGTTCATAGAAGTGATTTTTGTGGTGTTTGTGAAAACGTTCCAAGTGTTTATAAAAAGGACCGCATTTGGTTTTTGTAAACATGTTTTTTCCTCCATCACTGGGTATTTGTACGAAGCTCCAGTGGGTACTTGTATTGTGGGCCTGGCCTCACAACCAATTAGACAAAAAAGGAATCGTATTGTTCACCATAATCCCCTTTTTTAGGAATTTACTCTAACACAATCAAATCAGTTATTGATTTCCCTTTTTTTATCTTTTGATAAATATCATGAAACCTATCATTAGGAACATTTCCCTTTTCATCCCGTGAATATTCAGTTCTAATCCCACCCACAAAGTACATATCAATTTCACCCTTTCTTTTTGCTTTGACCTTTCCCCTGTGTTCACAAACAAATAAATGTCTTACAATCTTGTGAGTATCTGAGGAGATATTTATTTTACCAGCTACTCCAGACGACTCCATTCTGCTGGCAGTGTTTACTGTATCACCCCATATATCATAAGCAAATTTAGTTTCACCCACAACACCGGCTACCAGTGCTCCCGTATTGATTCCCAAGCGAAGTTCCCAATAGGGGTGATTTTGCGATTCTTTGATTTCTTTCATTTGCTTCATAAAAGATTGTATTTCTAATGCAGCTAAGACACAATCAATTGCATGGGTAGTATTATTTTCTGGTATGCCACCTGCGCACATATAAGAATCTCCGATTGTTTTAATCTTTTCCAGATTGTATTTTTTTGCAACAGAATCAAAATAGGAAAAACAATTATCAAGTTCATTTACTAATTTTTCCGGTGATAATTTTTCTGCAATCATTGTGAAGCCGACAAAGTCAGTAAATAAAACTGAAACATCATTGTATAACCTTGGTTTTGTATAGCCTTTTTCTTTCAACTCGTCTGCTATTTTTATTGGAAGTATATTTAGCAAAAGCTTTTCAGACTTTTCTTTTTCCGAAAACAAATTTGCTTCACTCTTATAGTATAAATTCGAAACTAAAGAAATGAAAAAAAC
>JBCCIA010000522.1:0-3970 GCA_039028475.1 Spirochaetota bacterium
CCAAGAGTCAGGAAGCTGTTTTATGAATCTCGTAAATTCAAAGGAGACAACAAAAGTCATTTCTCTCATGCTTATATATTCTTTGAGGTATTTTAATTTAAGCCTTATCGTATTTGTTGCTATGACAATAACTTCATCTTTTTCTCCGAATTCATCTATGAAGTAGTATTTCCTATTCTGCTTATTTTCCAGTTCCTCATACAGATTGAAATAAAGAATGAATTCTTCAGATATATCGAAGTATGATTTATATTTTTCATCTGGAAAGATTCTTTTAAATATAAAAGGTTCAATTCCTTCTAATGCATATGTTTTATATTCATTATTCAGAGATACATCAGGTTTCTTTTCTTTCCATAGTTCAATAGGCCAATCGTATTTTTCATAAAAAGAATTCGCATTTTTTTTTGAGATTAAAGAACAGTATATATATGTCATACCACAGGAATCATCCTTTTCTTTACTTACTTGAGATATTGTAAGCCATCCATTACTGACAAAATTTGATTCAATTAGTTCTATTTTATCATATAAAAGAAATTCTTTTTTATTCATTAAATTTTTTACCCACAAAAAAACAGTAGACAAGAATTACCACCTCTCCCAAACTTATCCCACGTTGCAAAAGATAACATTTACTCTGAATATAAAAGTTATCCCAGTAACAGTGCTCTCCGCCCGGTCTTGACTACCAATCTAAACCCGGACGGAGACTCAACACCCAAAGGTGTAAGCAAAGTCTGTGTACCAACAGTACACCGTCAAGCCTTTCTTCCACCATTGGGTAAACAACAAAACAAAAGGAGCATACCCAATGCAAACAGACAACTTAGACCTAATCGGCAGGCTGGATCGCCTTTCCGTAGCCCTCTCCCGCAGCAGCAATGCAGAAACATATTCTGCCAAACGCCGTGCCCGCTACGAAAAATTCGGCCAGGATCAAATCCGCTATTTGCAAGATTACTTACAAGTATACGTGCTAGCGTAATCCCAGCTCCCCTGGAACTTGTAAGAGGGAAGGGGGATACCAAAATCAATTCTATCCATTTTCATTGATAATTTTGTGAATTTTTTTACCAGAAATTAAAGGTTGACATACCCAATTCAAGGAATAATGCATTGTAGGAGAGAGGAGAAGCATGACCATTCAAGAGATTCAGGATAGCTGGAACGAATTCAATAACTCTGAAAAAGCCCAATTACTGCAAATGCTAACGGCAAGTATTACAAATCATTTTCAGGGAATCGAAAAAAATCCAAAGGTAGCTGGTGGCTCTGCTTGTATTGTACGCACAAGAGTTCCTGTATGGACATTAGAACTATTGAGACAAAATGGACTCAGCGAAGCACAAATATTAACTGATTTTCCTACCTTGCATGCAATTGACCTGGTAAATGCTTGGTTATATGTTTCTAGCAATAATGAGGAAATACAAAAAGAAATAAAAGAAAACCAAGAGGCATGATTTGGCAGATATATATACAAATGAAAATTTTAGATATTCAGTTGTGAAAAGCTATAAAAAGTATTTAAAAAGTAAGCCTATCTATCTTATACCTTACCAGAAATCAAAAAAGGGAATCGCCCCAATCGACCCTGTGTTTTCCAACGTTAGTAGCTGTTTCCAATCGCAATTGCTGCAACTTCGACAAGGCTTTCTCTTTGCTGAAATCGAGAAACCTAAGGAAGGCATAGGAAATCATCCCTGTGCGATGGATGCCCGCAGAACAATGGATGTAAAGTTTCCCGGATTGAACCAGGATTTTTTCTATATCTGCAAAAAGTGCAAATAGCTCTTGCTTTCTTTCCCCAGCCAACGGTTCTGCGGATGGCATCGGAAACCAAAGCCAATGGATCTTATGTTGCTTGGCAAACTTTTTAACTTCTAAAGCACCTTCTGTTTCTGCGAGTAAGGTCAAAATGTGAGAAGTGTTTTGCAGCTTGAGATCTTCAACCAATTTCTTGCCCGGTCTATGTCCGATGGAGAGCCAACCATTGCGAATCGCAAGCCAATCCAGCCATTGCATAGAATTGAGCTTCTTCTGTAGGCTTTTGATCTTTCCAAGCAAAGGGCCAATCTGTGGGTTCAAATCTTTTCGCTCTTTGCTAATTTCTTGTAAGCTTTGCACCAAAGAGTTGGCAAAGGTTAAAGATTTTTCTAAATCTTTCAGTAAAGGTTGTGCTAACCATTGCTCGGCCTCTTTGATTGTTTGGGTGATATGTTGCATATGCTAACCTTGTAAAATTGGTTCTGAAAAGTTTTGTAAGCTACCTTTACCCGGCAAAACCATGGGTTAGAAAAAAATGCACTTGTAAAATGAGCTGTCAATCTAAAATCTGTACCTTACAAGTAATATTTGCAAGAGAAGGATAGTAATATGAAAAAAGAAAGTGTAGTCATAGCTTCAACAGTCGCGGCCGTTTTAGCCCTAGGGGTATCCACTCCCATAGATGCAGGCAAACCAAGAATGGAGAAATGCATGGGAATTGTCAAAAAAGGTAAGAACGATTGTGGCGCGAATGGTCATTCCTGTGCAGGAATGGCTAGGAAAGACAATGACCCGAAAGAATGGATTTATCTACCTAAAGGAACTTGCAGTAAAATCGTTGGTGGAAAAGTAAAACGTTAAAGCGGGTAGGTTGGATCTCGTACAAATTCCTAGTTCCGTAGGGATAGGGCTTCGTTCCCAACATTTCCATGAGATACTTAGCACCAAGCCGGATGTTCCTTGGTTCGAAGCACTCACCGACAATTATCTGAACCAAGGTGGCCCTGCTTATAGGCAACTCCTGCAAGTGCGTGAGTACTACCCAATGGCATTGCACGGAGTTGCTCTCTCCTTAGGTTCTTATGACCCTTTGGACAAACACTACCTACAAGAATTAAAATCATTGAAAGAGGCAGTCGAGCCGGCTTGGGTATCTGACCATGTCTGTTGGACCTCTTATAACGGTTTGCAATACCAAGAATTACTTCCCTTATCGTTTACAGAAGAAGTTTTGCAACATGTCGCGAAACGCATCGCTGAGGTACAATCCTTTCTAGGAGAACAAATATTGGTAGAAAATACCTCCAGTTACTTTACCTACAAAAACTCAACACTTAGCGAATGGGAATTTCTGGGTGCATTGGCCGAGGAGGCTGATTGTCTGCTATTGCTGGATGTAAACAATGTCTATGTAAATTCAGTAAACCATCGTTTTGATCCTAAGATTTATATCCAAGCGATTGATCCTAAACGCGTTGCACAAATTCATTTAGCAGGTTTTGCAGAACAAGCAGAAGGGTATCTCTTGGATACTCACGGTAGCAACGTTTCGGAAAAGGTATCTGAGTTGTTCCAATTTGCCACAAAACATTTGGGAAAAAAACCAACAATAGTAGAGTGGGATACCAATATACCATCCTTACAAACCTTACAAGAAGAAGCGCAAAAGGCTGAAAGGATACTCACTGAGATCACGGACTGAAATAGTTTCTATGTCATTTGCAGAAGAACAAAAAAGACTAGCTCATTGGCTAAGCCATAAAACTGGTGAATTGTCAGAAATCCAACCTGCTGGTAACCTTACAGTGGAGGAAAGCGCACAGGTATATCGAAACAGTATTTTTGCCAGCCGCTGCAATGCAATGGCAGAAATCTTTCCTGTTGTTTCTGCTTTGCTAGGAGAGGAATCTTTCCAAGCAAGTTGTAGCTATTTTTTTGAAAATACAACATTCAACAAGGGTACATACCAAGAGTATTCTGCAAAATTTGTCACCTTTCTGAGAACCTTTCCTCCGCTCGAAACTTTGGTATATCTTGCTGATGTCGCAGAATTAGAACGACGCTATGAGAACACTCTTGAAGCTAAAGAAGTGGTTGTATCTAACGCAACACCGCAAGCGGATATAAAAGTTACTTTGCAAAACCCTCTAGATATATTCTCATCTCCATATCCTATCTATTCTATATGGGCTTTTCACCA
>JBCCIA010000523.1:0-3963 GCA_039028475.1 Spirochaetota bacterium
GTGAATAGGGAGAATATAAAAGGAGGTGTAAGTAAAATATACTGCAGACAAACAGGTAAAACTATTTTCAACCAAATACTTCTTCCTGGGCAAGGACTTTTCCAAAAAGACAAAAATACCTCTTTGTACCACCACGTCACACAATTCCATCCAATAGACAAATCAAAAATAGGAATAAGAGATATTTTCGGTTTTGATATTGATACTAATCTAAGGTAGAACTAAAAAATATTTTTTAGACAGGAAGGAATTCATCATCCAATTGTACTTGTAGAGGTATAGAATGTACAACATAAAAAACTTAGAGATACCCAAGCTCTGTTACTAGCAAATCGTTAGACTCAGCAATTTGTATCGCCTCCCCCATATTTGCAGCTACATCTTTTGGCTTGTGAGCATCTGAGTTGACAATAACCTGGATATCGTAATCTCGCGCCAGTTCCCAAAATGGTAATAATGGGTACATTCTCCTTTGTCCATTTGGTGTATCGATTTTTGGTTTGCGCAGGCCATAACCATTGATTTCCAAGGGAATGTGTAACTCCTCAGCAGCAGAAAAAATATCTCTAGAGCAGGCAATGGTATTCTCGTCCCATTCCAAATAAGAATTGCCAAATAGATCTGGATGGGCAATAAAAGCAAAGAGTCCTGAACGCATTGTATCGATCATATAGTTGCTATAAGCGCGTAGATCTCTTGGACTCTTAACTCCTCCATAAGAGTTTTTCCATCCTTCTATACCAGGAACAAAATGTGGTGCTCCAATCAAATAATCAAAACTATATTTATCGAGTAAGATTTCTTGGTAAAAATTTACATACTCGGGTGCAAATTCACATTCCATACCTTTGAGTACTTTTATGCCGAGAAACTTTTTCTGTGCAGAGTCAATTGCAGCAACATAACCTTCTAATTCCGAAAGATGCATCCTAACACTAGGCCATCTATCATCTGGTAGAGGTGTATGATCAGACATTCCTAAAACCGTGATACCTTGTTTTACAGCTTCTTGTGCATAATCTGCAACATCCCCTATGGCATGCTTACAGCGGTAGGTATGGGTATGATAATTCTTCATACCCTAAAGTTTACAAACAGTAAGTTTAGTTTTGCAAATGTTTTTTAAACCATTCGGAACAATTTTTTACTACAAAATTCACTTTATCAGGACTGTCGTAGAAATCGAATTGCTCAAAAGGAGACGGTTTACTGCTATCCATCCAGATCAGCTTTTTATCGTCTATAGCTATGTCTTCGAAGTATTTTTTGGTATACTTGGGCAAAACAGCACCATCGGAATGGATCATCAACACGGGAGCTTGCAGTTTTTTTGCAGAAGGCATAGGATTAAATTTCAACCAATCCTCCCAGCTCATAACAGCAAACTTATCAGCACTCCACTGTGAGATAGCACCTCGTTTTGGATTTAAGTAGTAATCGTAAGGTCCATACATTGCCGCCGATTTATCCTTTGTACTAATAGTTGGAATATAGGTAACATCTCCTGTGCTACTGTAGTGTCGTTTGGCTTTTTGAGCAGCCTGTATCTTGGAGTCTACTCCTCTTTCTCCACCATAAAATAACTTCACGGCCTCTCCATCGTGTAGCCAAGAAGCAGCTGTAACCAGGGTTTTGATATCCTTAGTAGTGTTTGCAGCTTCCAACATATAACCAGCTCCTGCACAAACCCCAAATCCACCAATATTTTCTGTTTGAACATTGTTACTAGTAGTTAAATATTTTGCAGCGTTGCGGATATCTTGGATCTTGCTTTCTGGTGATTCATAAAATCTGGGATTTCCTTCGCTTTCGCCATAATTGCGAAAATCAAACGCGAGGGTGATAAAACCTTTTTTGGCAAATTCTTTTGCGTAAAGACCAGCCATTTGCTCCTTCACAGTCGTCCAACTGCCTACAATGACTAGAGCTGGATATTTTTTTGACGGGTCATAAGATGGTGGTAAATAGACATCCCCGACCAACTTTTTTCCTTCACTGGTGAAATGAACCTTTGTCTTGTTGTGTTTTTTATCTGTGACTTGCAAATTTCTCTTGGAAGCACATTGGATTGTCAGAAAAGCTATCATCGCATATAGAGCTTTCTTAGATGGATTCATAGAAATACCTCTTCTTATGTTAGTTATTGGATGAGTCTATCACTTAGAGAGAGGTTTTTCTTGTAAGATGTTGCTAGCTATTTGTGAATTATTGCTTTTATTTTTTGTCTAAAAGCCAAAAAACTTCAAAATACTCCATCCTTCGGATTTTTTTTTGCTTGGCTTAGGCAAGGGAGCATTGCGAAATTCCTCTGCCTGCTTGGCACTAGGTTGTTGGCAATAGGGATGCTTGGCCTTAGCAGGGTCGATGTTGTTCCCATCCGTAAAACAAAACTTACGAATTTCGTTACAGCTCAGTTGCTTGCCCTTTTCGACAAATTGGATGGTTTTTTGGTTAAATTGTATCGAGAGAGGGTAACACCATTGCACACTTTTTTCCTTTGAGATATTGATCTTGCAAGTTGCAAAGCTATTCACTGGAATCGATAAGCAGCCCACCTTATCTTTTGTGCCAGCAACAATACACTCTTCTTTAGTGGAATCGATGGTTTGTCGTACTGCTACATCCAAACTGTTTTTACTCAGTCCTGTTTTTTGTAGGAAAAGTTTAGGGTGGTGGTTGTAGTCATATAGACATCCTATTCCGTGGTGATCGGCGAAAAGAGCTTTCATTGGTAGTAAAGTTAAGAGAGTGATTAATGTGCTAGAAATTGTTAATGTATTCATTTTCATCTAATCTATGATACATACTAGTTCAGATTGTCAATATACAACTTGGAACATTGGTTGTATTTTCAAAATAGCGCAATACAAAAGAATAAACATCCATCTAAAAAAAAGCAATTTAAGTTTAATCCTTGAATAATACTATTTGCTTAGGTTCCTTTCCTGTTAAAATAGGCTCCCCCCCCTGCACTCCTCTATTTAAAGTGCAAATGATATAACCAGCGGAAGATGCAAAGATTGCAAAAACTGGTCCTGCCTGCCTATAATAGGAATCCATTTTCTCACCAACAGTTGCTGTAAAAACCTGTATCTCATTCGTATCACTACGGATTTGCGAATACACAATGGAATAGATACGTGGGGAGTTTGGGTCTGCTTTTACCGATTCTCTAAGTCCCAGGTAGGCTTTTTCAGCCAGTTCTTGGGTTCTCGCCAATGGTATAAAAAAAGATTTTTCATATTCTTGCTTCATATTCTTTGTAATTCACCCTTTTTGTTTCTGTAAAGTTTACACAGACATAGCTAAATCAGTAAATACTATTTTTCAAATACAAACCAATCAATAGACCAATTTCACCCTATCTTGTAATTTTGAATAGGTAAGAAAAAAGAATAGCAGAGCATAAAATTTGCTTTAGATTATTTATCGCAATTTTAATCTCTTGCGAATGTATTTAGGGTTTCTTTTGGAGTGAATTACGGCAAGAATATCAACAATTTGTTCGACATCATTTACGGAATAAAAGACTGCATAAGGATATTTAGAAACAATAGCACGGTGTATTTCTTCTTCAATCACTGGATACAATTTAGGATGTTTACGAAAAAATTTTTCCACTTCTTTGTAAGTCAGATAAAAATCTTTTCCCAAGCCTTTCCGGATAGTTTCATAATAGCTGATAGTTCCTTTAATATCAGACTTTCATTAGATACTATGATTTTAAAGTTCAAAGCTATACTCTTTCCTTATCTCTTCTTCTAATTCTTCAGCAGTTACAGCACCTTCTGGATTTTCTCTGTGTTTTCGTAATCTTTCTCTTAAAAAAGTCTTGAGTTCTTCTGTCACGGGAAAGTCTTCTTTTTTATGATAGTAATAGAAGCCACCAGCGTGCCAAAAAGAAAAATTAATCCTCTTCGTACAATAAAAAACCCCCACCTTTCGGTGAGGGTTTTAATAATA
>JBCCIA010000524.1:0-3954 GCA_039028475.1 Spirochaetota bacterium
AACATCATTAATAAACTTTATTCATGCCTTTTTGAGAATCAAAAAAGGGAAAGTTGGTTGGGCATTTGATTTTATATACATTTTTTTACCGATATTTCTCCTAATTGAATATTTCACCCAGGGAAATATTTATTATTATGACAAATTTCTCTACGAACCATTCATTTTAAGCACACTTCCTTTAATTATTTATCTATTAACTATAAGTATTAAGTCTTTAATCTCAAAAAAAGAATATGCTATTTATATCTTTATTGGTATCATGTTTTTTGTAATTGGATTATTTTACAGCATATTTGTTTTTATTGATATAATTCCCAAAGATCCAATTTTAAACGAAAGTTTTTTTGCAATGTCTCTAGTTTTTGCAGTCGCCTTAGCGAGGCGTTATGCTTCTACTTTTATGAACTTAGAAACTACCCAGGCTGAACTACAAATCTCATATGATAAACTCGGACAAACCAACCAAGAGCTTGCCAACCTCAACCATACGTTAGAAGACAAAGTAATCAAGCGAACCTCTCAATTAGAAGATGCTCACAAAAAAATTATCAAACTCGAAAAAGAAACTTTGGAAAAGCAACTCGCGGGGGGGTTTGCCCATGAGATGCGCAATGCCTTAGCAGGTGCAAAACTCGTCATAAGTAAAATACTACCACCCAGTCATACAGGAGAAGAAAATATTTGCATCCAAAATAGCAGTTTGCTAATGAATATCTACAAGCACGTCAAAGAGAGATTTGATGAAGAAGATATCGTACCTATTGTTGTATTGATGAAACAAATTGTAGAAAATGAAGAAGATATCGAACGAATCCTAAAAATAGCTGGAGAAGCTACTGACAGAGGGTTGAAACTAACTCGACAGATCATGGAATATACCAAAATTGGCGAAGAGAATATTCGAGGTGATGAAGTTGTCAACATTACAAAAGTAATCCAAGGTATAGCTGATATAACCAAAGAGATGTTTGTACAGGAAGATATAGTATTGGAACTTAAGTTAGAAGAGATCGTGGTGCTAGGCTTTGAAAACCACCTCCATTCGATTGTAAACAATTTAGTCTTAAATGCTATAGATGCGGTAAAAGAAATCACAGAAAACCGGCTTATCAAGGTTATTTGTAAAAAAGACACAGATTTTTGTCACATAGAAGTTATTGATAATGGAGTCGGCATTCCTGAGGAAAATATAGAAAAAATTTATGAGCCATTCTATTCTACCAAGCCAACAACTGGCATTGGACTAGGTCTTGGATATATTGCCAAACTGATCTCAAGCTATGACGGTACAATTGATGTTAGAAGCTCTCCGAAACAACAAACAAAATTTATTGTAAGAATCCCACTATTGGCTTAGTTGGATAGCTTATGTATCCACTTTTTAATATCTAAAAAAGAAAATCAAAAACAACTTGTAATTCTTGTATAGAGAGATAGATTTGACCTAGCTGTTTGGTAAATAATATGAGTATCATGCATGAAATGGAAGAATTGCTGCAAAAAAAAGTAAGTGGTTCCTCGACAAAAAAAAAGTCAAAAGGCAACTTGCTAATTATAGATGACAACAGGAGCATAGTACAAGCTCTCTGCGAAATTCTCAAAGATGATTTTGAAATCACCTGCACCTACTCATGTGAAGAGTCTATCGAAAAAGTAAACCAATCCCACCAAATAGCACTTCTAGACGTAAAAATGCCAGGAAATGATGGTATAATAACCTTTAATTTGTTAAAAGAAAAACTACTAGATCTAAAAATAGTTTTTCATTCAGCTTATCCTGGAAATTATGACAAAGTTTTACAAGTACAAGAAATGTCACATTTTGGCTACTTTACCAAGGGTGAATACTCAAACCAAGAACTTATCGATCATTTGAACAATTTATTATAGCATATCTACTAGTTATCAAAAGGAGGGAGCAAAAGTAAGGTAGCAGCAATTTGAAGACACTTACAATCATTTACCATAGCAAATCTGGTTCAACCTCTAAAATGGCGCATGCTGTTTTACAAGGTGCCTCTTCTGATGAAAATGTAATAGCAATAGCTATTTCTGCCTTTGATGCTAGTACAGAGACTCTATGCCAAAGTGATGCCATCATTTTTGGTACACCAGAGAATTTTGGTTATATGAGTGGGGCTTTGAAAGATTTTTTTGATAGAACCTACTATGAAGCGCTGCCGCTAGAACTGAATTTACCCTATGCTCTGTTTGTCAGTGCAGGCAATGATGGAACTGGAGCTGTGCGAGAAGTAGATCGCATCTTAAAAGGCTACCCGATGCGAAAAGTAGCCGAGCCAATCATATCTATCAAAGAAGTCCTACAAAACGATTTACAACGCTGTGAAGAGTTGGGGGCAACCATAGCTGCTGGATTGGAGTTAGGAATTTTTTAAGTATGTACTGTTCTTACAAATAGCATATTGTGATTCACACAAATACAATTAGACAGAGCTAAAACATCATAAAAAAAGACAATGACACGGCATTTGCATATAGACGATAATATTTCTCTCTCTGCAAGGGATACTTCACGCTAAGTTGCAAAGAATAACTATCATAAAAATTCCAAACCAAACCAGCAAAAACTTCACGAAAAACTTTTGGTTCTCTGCGAAACATACCGATAGGTTCAGAATAAAAAAAGCTATCCGTATAGCGACGCCTCTCTCTTTCTATCTCCGTTTGCAGCATAGTCAAAACCGTTGCTTGTGAAACGGGTGCGCGCAAGAGAAGTTCTTGTCGTAGATTGGTTTGCAGACCTAAAACATAAGAATCACTTGCCAACTCTACCCCATTGTAAGGAGTTCGATAGAAGTAGCCTAAAAAAGAACTCCATTGCTTTGCTAGTGGAATCTGAAATAAAAAATGTGCGTAAGATACTTTCTTCAATAGGAGTGTTTCTTGTTCTACCAGGGAACCACGTTGGAGCAAATATGGCAGACTCGCTTCCAAACTAGGTTTACTAAAAGTATAGATACTGCGTTCTGGGATCATACCACCTATCCGCAAAAATACCGACCACTTAGAGAAAGTCTTGCCTAGCAAAGCTGACGAATCTAAGACATAGTAATTGCCACCTGTAAACTTCTCCCAGTTTTGCCCTGTGGGAAAGCCCACTCGATTTTCTAAAAAAAATACCAAATTATAGGGCAATGTTAAGAAGGGAACAAATTTGGAACCTAGGAACGGTTTGCCATATTTCGCTACATTTTGCTTATTTTGCAAGGAATAGTAATAAAACGAGTAAGAAAAATTCCAAGATAACCTACCTTTCCAAAAGAACATCTCTGCAAAAAAACCTGTTTCTAAAATATCTTGTCTACCACGAGCTCCTTGGCTCAACTCACTGGTAAGTGCGAAATAAGGTCTAGGGGTAAAGTTCATCCCCGTATTGCCATATAAAATAGGATTGATCCCACTAGCTCCGCTACCCTGCATATCGGGTGTGTGGTGTGCTAGTAACGTAGGAACACTTGTTAGGAGAAGATAACTGCTAAGGTAGAGTACTACAATTCTCTTCATAAACAGAGCTACCATTTTCTAGGTTTGCAACTAATGAGCTATAGATACCACTTGTGTCAGAGGAATTTACTTCACTACCGGAAGAAAGGCTATAGAGAGATTCCAGCAAATATTGCACCAGGTCGCGGATCGAGCTCTCGTGATAGCCCTTGGCCCAGAACTGGTGCATCGCCCGCTCCAGGGCCTCGTCCGGGTCGAATTCCTTCGGCCGCGCCATGGCGCCCTCATTTCATATCATCTGATACGGAAACTATGGGCTTGTTGTTTCACTCTCGTTCCAACTTGAGTTTTGGCCCAATGTTGTGGACTCAGCAGTCGGACTCCTCCGTCAGGTATGAAGTATAAGTTTGGGATTCAAAATTTGTGAATCATCCCTTCATTGTCGCTCCAATTCCAAACGATGGTTCCTTGCATGACGTTTGTCAA
>JBCCIA010000525.1:0-3951 GCA_039028475.1 Spirochaetota bacterium
GATTGTTCACAAAATGGCTAGTTCTATTCACCTGGAAAGTGAACTGGGGCAAGGATCTATCTTTGGTTTTGAACTGCTTACCCAAGTAGAACAGGGGGAAAAATTAAAACTGGGAGAGTTCTCTCAAGTTAAGAGATGCTTGGTTATAGACGACAATGCCAATAATCGTTTGATTTTGGAGCGAATGTTGCAAGTCTTTGGTATTGCGAGTGAATCTTGTGAAAATGGAACTCTTGCATTAAACCGTCTCGAAAAAAGCAAGCCTTTCGATGTAATTATTTGCGATTATTATATGCCTGGTATGGATGGTTTAGAGACAGTTCGTTTGATTCGGGAAAAGCTAGAGTCGACGTCCGACAAGCAACCCATTATTTTATTGCATTCCTCTTCAGATGACGCTAGATTGTTCCAAAAATGTGAAGAGCTTGGGATACGTTTTCGTTTAGTAAAGCCTGTCAAGATGGGAGAATTAGCTGCCTACCTATACCAGTTAAATGATTCTCCACATCGAATAAAACTCCCTTCCCAATCATCCCAAATATTTGTTGGACAAAGTAGCAACTATAGCTCCATTTTAATTGCAGAAGATGTTCTGATGAATACTATGCTGCTAAAATCTTTACTAAAAAAGCTGGTTCCCAATGCAAAGGTATTAGAAGCAGTGACTGGCTATGAAGCCGTAGATAAGTACCAAGAAAGTCAATTAGACCTAGTCTTTATGGATGTACAAATGCCAGGAATGGATGGTTTGACGGCTACTCGCAAAATTCGTGAGTTAGAACGAAAGAGCGGCAAACAGGTGCCTATTATAGCTTTGACCGCTGGAGCCTTTAAAGAAGATATGGAAAAATGTATAGCAGCAGGAATGAATGATTTTCTCACGAAACCGATTGATATGCAAAAAATTGAAGAGATTCTACAAAAATATCTTATACAAAAAGATGATGAGTGATACCTAATGAGAGGTTTTCTATGAATGAAGTTGTAAAAAGTAATTTTCTAGGGTTTCACTATTATTTGAAATGTATTTTGCTAGTATTTTTGATTCCAAGTATTATTTGGCCAGAGTCAAAAATTAGTCTCAAATCATACCATGAATCTAATAACTCAGCTACAGTGCAAAATGCCTTAGAGGCTTTGAATATGAACTTTACCAATGGTGTTCTCGCTAGGAATGCTTTTTTCATACAAGCACCACGAAATACCAAAATGCAAGGCAACGGGCTTGCTTTGGATTATACAAAAAAGAAAAACCGAACGGCACATCGCTTTACTGTTTCTTACGCACTCTTAAAAAGTAAGGCTCTCTCTTACCAAGAGGTTCGCAATACAAATCTAACTTACAGTACGTCAGCTGGTTCTTCAACACAAAGCCTACAATACCTAAACAGCATATACAACTATTCACCGATCGAAGATAATAAATTAGTACGAGTTTCTGCTGGGTATACTTTTAACTTCCAGCTTTTTCCAGGAAAACAGAAAGCGTTATCAGGGATGGAGTTGCTTACAGGGATTTTTTTTCATAGCAATACCACTGTTTTAAAAGCAAATACTAAGATTGGAGGTATCGATTCTTACAGTTATCGTGTGACTTCAACTACTGCTGCGGAGAGTAGTAGGGAAACGCGTATAGAATATGATGCCTTTGGCAAATACCACATCCGTTACAACGAATCTTCTCTGCAAGTTCCTCTGGGCTTTAACTATTCTTATGAATTTTTAACAGGGAATTTTTTAAAATTCGGTTCCTCTTTGCATCTAGGTTTGGGCAAGGGGCAGTTTAATGGTCTTGCCTATGTCAGGGACTTTAACGTTTTGTTTTTCTTCTCCGGTAGCCGTGTACCGGTTCGTAAAAAATATACGGGAGAGAATCAGCTAGAGATCTATGGTTTGAGCTACCAGTTTACCTATGAATGGCAAATGAGTTCTAAGTTTGCATTTGCTATTGGCGTAGATTCACATCAGAAAAGTGTTAGGGTCAAAGAATCAACCATACGCGAAGAGAATACCAGGGTAGATATATTTGATGTGCTTGCTAACAACTATCCAGCTTTTGTTGCAAAAAACACCAAGCCCTTAGGCCCTTCCTTTACAAATGTAGATACTTCCAGAAAGCTGTATCTTTACTTTACCCTAAAACTATAGATAGATACGACAAGGAAAAAGAGTATGAAATTTTTATTGTTTTGTTTTATGTTTATCCTCGCACATTGCCAACAGAATCAGAAAGAAAATTCGGACAACCAAACCATAACTCTGGGCAACTTGTTTGTAGAAGCCTCACTCGCCGCAACTGCGAATGTGTGTGCTGTAGATTCTGCTAGCAATATGTCTCACTTTACTACGGATACGGTACCTTCTGGCTATTCGGTAAGTGTGAGACGCGTCTATACTACGCTCTCTGACGGCAATCGTAGCGAAGTGTACTACCCCAACGATACCAGGGCAAACCTACCGGTTTTGATCGTCTTTCCAGGTGGCAATGTACATGGTTCGTTTTATTCTAGGCTTGCCGCAGGTCTAGCCTCTTCTGGTTATGTGGTTTATATTCCTTATCGTTGTAGTGTATTTTTTTTCCAGTATTTTCTCGTCCCTTCCATTGACTTGCCTTCTATTGTTTTCAGCGATGCCAATGCACAAAATAGCAATAGTGGAGACTTACAAAATAGGATCGATACTTCTTCCCTAGGGCTTATAGGACACTCACTTGGTGGAGTGATTGGACTTTTCTCGATGAATGGCATCTGTGAGTTTCCTTTCTGTGATAGTGCCCCTAACTCTCTAACGCAAGTCAAAGCAGGGGTGTTTTATGGCAGTGGTTTGGGAACAAGTTATAGTTCGGATAGGTACAAGACTACGAACGGTGTAGGAATTCCTGTTGCCTATGTGCAGGGTTCTTTAGATTCCGCATTCACTCCGACAGACGCAGAAGAGAATTTTGCCAATGTGCCTTCGCCTTCCTATCTCTATACGGTGGAGGGAGCGAATCACTACGGCATCACCGATAGCAACAATCCGGTAGTTGCGAATCCCGAGACTAACGATTCCACCTTGGCTCAGGATTCTGCGATACTCGCTATTTCCAACTTAACCGTGCTATTCATGGATGCCTACCTTAAGAATGACGCTACATCTTTGAGTTCCATCCAATCTGGTAGCACAGGAATTGCTAATGTGACGTTGGCTTCTTCCAAGTGAGTGTGAGTTTATTTCTTTGACACTTCTTTTAAAAAAGCGAGGGGATACAAATTTTGTAAAATGTCAGTGCAACAGAGTTAAAAGTAATTGTTTGATACTAGCAGCTGCTGTAGAGCTTTTCAAAGAATGAACCGTCCAATTGTAACTGACGATCAATGCCAACAATTGATCACTTCTTTGTTCAGCATCTTGAGATGAGGGAGATTTTTTTATTTCCGATGTTAATATATTGCGGAATAAGGAAAATTTTTTCAATACGGCTTGTGTTACCTCATCTGGTAAGGCAGCTCCTTCCATAGTTATACGGGCAAAAAAACAACCCCCATCAAAGACTTTTTTGTCTATATAAGAAAGCCAATTGTTACAAAATCCACTGATTTTTTCTTGTCCGTCCAGTGAGCGAACGGGAAAGATTACCTCTTGGGCAAAAATCTTTCCAGCATATTTAATGGTTTCAAGCTGTAGTTTCATTTTTGAGCCAAATATGCCATGAAGTCCTGCTTTACTCATATTCATCTGTTCTGCCAATTTTCCAATGGTGAGATCATTGAGTCCATAAAGTGAAGCAAAGTTAGCTGTGTATCTTAGGATAACCTCTTTTCTCTCATATTTTGCCTGTGCCATAAAGAATACCAACTCAATTTGTACGTTGGGAAAATCATATCTTGGATTCACAATAGAGAAACTATGACTTCCCAACTAGCAAAAGTAAATCTTATCTAACAACACAAAACTTCTCTCAGCGTCCGA
>JBCCIA010000526.1:0-3933 GCA_039028475.1 Spirochaetota bacterium
ATAACTCGTACTTTTTCCGTTTGCAGATATAGCTTCTCTACCTCCAAAAGATCGCATTCGTTCTAGTAACCAATTCATCGCTGTTTTACCTCTTGGTATAATATTAGAAAAGAAGTAATAATCAGTCAATGTAACAAAATGTTATAAGTACAAAAAGGAAGGGTAGAAGAATTAACGGTTTTTTATAGGGAATAAACTACGGTAGAATGGAATAAGAGAGTAGAAAAGAAAACATAGGTAAAGAGAAAACACCTCTTCTCTTTACCAAATACCCTTTTATTTTTTTGCAAAGTTACCAATTCTGTGTTTCATAGATTGAAACTCTTTGTACCAATATTCCTTCTTCGGTACCTCTGTCTGTTCTAATAAAGTGAAAACTTGCAAAACACGTTTTCTCTCTGTCTCAATCAAATCTGGCAAGTCTTTTATAGCCATCTCTTCAAAGTAGGCGTAGTTTAAAACGATTAGATAAGAGACTAAAAAAACAGAATGCTCATTTTGGTAATTCTTTTTCCAAGTAAGTTTTTTGGGGAGTTTGCCTGCCTTATCAAACAAGAATGCAGTGAGCTGGGAAGGCTTTTGCATAACATAGGATAACAACTCATGCATAGAGTCCTTCGAAAAACTTTCATTGAAATAAATGTCAGTGATTCGCGCTGCAAGATAGTTGTAGATCATCCCTTGGTCGTTGGACGATTGCAATAGGTCGGCAAAAATCGTTTGTGAACTGACCAGAAGGTCTTTGCCCCTTTTTTGGTTTTGCCATTTTCCTGTTTTTAAATATTGTTCTACTTCTAAATTTGCCAATAGATACTGAAATAGAGCCTTTTGGTGCAGCAATTGCTGTTGCTCTTTCTGAGCCAGTTTCGTTTCGATATTTTCTAACTTCTCTTGCAAAGCCTTACGCTCTTTGGGAATGTCTGCATTGCGTTGCAATAGCGATGTTCGGTATTTTAGCAGAGGTTTGTTAGGAGTTTCACTTTCATCGAGAGCGAACACTGTTGTTTTTGCAGTGGGAACTTCTTCTGTTTCCGAGTTGGAAAGTTGGAATAGCGGAAATTCGGGATTGCTTAGAGGGTTTGGAATATGGAAGTTTCCGGTGAGGTTATGTGAACTGGGAACTTTGATGTTGCCAAAAAAGCCCAATGCTAGCATAAGCATGCATGCAGAAGAGAGAACGAGGAGTTGGATCTTGGAAAAAGACCAGCGTTTTTTCTTTGCCTGCGCTAACTTAGGAATTCTTTTAGAGGACTCTGCGATGTTGTGAGCTCGTTTGAGAGCTTGTGCAGCTTCCTCTGTAGGAACAGGTTTTTCCAAGGCCACAAGTAAATCCTTATTCTTATGGATGAACTTAGCAAGGCCGGTTAGATCTTTATCCTCTGACTGGGTATCCATACTTTTTAGGTCTTCTTGAGAAATTTCTTTGCCTGTAAACGCCAGTTCAACTATTTTCTTTTTTAAATCATTTTCATTCATATTCTTGCAGTACCTTTCCTTGGATTCCTTTCGATAGCAGACATTTTTTCAGGTTACGTAGGATGGCGTAGTACCAGTTGTACAACTTGTCCGAACGCATATCTTTCGAGCGCGAAATGTCTTTGATCGAAGAACCCGAATTCATAATCTCATAAACTAAGTTACGAGATTTCTCTTCTAAACCATGAATGCACTGTTGCAACGCTCCAATGACCTCCGATTCCCTTTCGTTGTGAACCAGCTCTTTTTCTTGCTGTTGCCTATCATCTTTCATAAATTGCAATGCATCATCTCCTGTCGTTTGCTTCCTTTTTTTACTCCCCGTTTTGAGTTTGCGAATGAGCCAATTGCGAAATACAACCGTAATGAAGGTTGTAAAACTGGCTCCCGCTTTCCCTTTGAAAGAGTAAATCGGTTTTCCCTTGTGTTCCAAGAGGAAGAGTTTAAAATCCGATAAAATATCTTCTTCTTCGATTCCTAACTGAGATGGGGCATCATACATGCGAATCAATTTTAAAAAATAACCCGTTCCTACTGACATAGCACAGACCACCGCTTTTTCCAGCGGCAAGTCAAAACAATTTTCAGCCATATATCAGTCAAACTTCCGCATCTCTATTTGTGCAATCACTATCTCATTATCCTGGAATTCTGTTTTAAAAGTTACGTTACTTCCAGGGAAGAGCAGACGATTGCCCTGAACTACGGGCACTCCAAAGGCTTCTGGAATACTCTTTTTGCTGTCACCACACATTACTCCTTCTATTCTTTGCCCCGAAGCGGGATACAAAGTCATTTTTATCAGTTCATTTTTGCGAAACCAAAATTTATATACTGGTTTTGAATTGCGAAAGGCTCTAACCTGTAGGTAGCCGTAGTATTCTTTTTTCTGCGTACCTAGCCTTTCTTTGCGAATTCGGCGTAAGGCGTCTTTTTTCGACATACCCAGTTTATAATTTCCAACCCCAGCAATCTGTATCGGTAGGTAGTAGGCTTTTTTCTGCCTATTGGTTTTTCCAGTAATCAGAGACCCCCAGGATTGATCTCCGCCTCTGTGGGCTAGGTAAAGAGAGGTAAACTCCCTTTGCTTGTCTTTTTTACCCTTTTCTCGGTAGAGAACCGCCATGTTGAATATAATGCGCGACTGTAAGAATAGGTCATGCGATTCCCAATGGCTTTTTTGGTAGGCATGTTTGAGAAAATACTCAGCTTCATCCAAGTGCTTGCCACCATTGCGGATGCTATCATAGAGTAGCATCAAACCAACATTGTTCATATATTGCGATGTATTGACCCGAAAAGCCTGGAATTCGGATAGATATTCATGAAACTTTTTGCTTTTGCTGGGATTGTACATGTAGAGTAGGTTGACATTCATTGCAGCATATACATCTCCCGGGAACTTACGTAGGTACGTTTCGTAATGCTTTTGGGCTTTCTTATAATAGGTAATATTTCCTGGAATGATTTTTACATTGCGATTGGCTTTTTTTTGGAAACTTTTTGGTAGGGCATAGTCTCGGGATACAATCGTTTTGGGAAAATACAGTGAGGGTTGTCCTATGAGCACTTCGGGTTGGTTTTTGTCCATCAACCACAAACGGTGGTACGCTGTTGCAATGGCAAATTGAAACACTCCTAAATTGGCAACTCCTGCTTTGGCAAAGTTTTTTTCTACCTTTTTGATAGCCCTTATGCCTGATTCAATATCATGTATGCTACCAGTAACCACTTTATTCATTGCATTGCGGTATATGCTTGCGTTGTATTTGATAGTTCCTAAGTTTTTTAAAAGTAGAGCATCGCGAATTTCTGGGTCACCGTGGCAAGTCATGCGTTTTGCTTTGTTTCTTCTCAGCAGGGAAAAAACCTTTGCAGGGGCATCGTAAGACTCATCCAGAGCGTAGATCAAAAATCCACCAAAAGCATCGGCACTCATCTCCATTTTTTGTGAAATTTTATAGCCCACTTCTGAGCAAGAAGACTTATGGCCTAAGATGCTGTGGCCAATTTCATGACCAATTACAAATAAGAGCATTCCACGCGTTAATTGTTTGTTTTTACTGGAGCGGTTAAACTCTGCAATTAGGCCTTCCGAGACAGCAACACAGAAGTTTCCATCGGTTTCTGCGAGCAATTTAGGGCTTTTTACAACATTGACACTCAACTTCGCTTTTAAAAAAGGAAAAATAAAACCTATGTCTTCTACAATTGACCTTGTTTGCTGGGTGTATTTTACGTTGGTTGACTTTCCACCATTACGCATTAGCAAAGAGCGGCAATCCTTCCCCCAAACTGTAACAGGGCATAGGAGAAGTAGGATGAGCCAAAGCCCTAGTTGTTTCGTACAATGATTGAAAATAATTCCTTGCATACTTCTCACTCTCAAAAAAAAATAAGTTTGTAAAGGACAATTCTACGCCTTTCTATACTTTTTGAGACGATAGAAGATGCGAT
>JBCCIA010000527.1:0-3932 GCA_039028475.1 Spirochaetota bacterium
ATAAATTTTTGTTGTTCCAGAAAGGCTTTGATACCAACCCGAGTAAATGGATGATCTTCTACAACAGCAATTTTCATATTCTACGTCCCCACTGCAAAGTAGTATTTCTAAAGGACTTTCTCATAAAAAAATTACATTTTAACGACGATCTCACAGTTTGCACCAAGATGTGGTACCTTATGTAAATTCAACCATATACTCCTTGCATTTTTTTAGGCAAAGATAAGGCTACGCACTTGCCAAGTTCATCCATGACTTGCTGTTTGCGAGTCTCTTGCGGAAAATCTTCGAGGTGTAAGGAGGCAAGCTCTGCGATTGTTTTTTTACGCGAACCGACAAAAATGGGCTCTTGTATGTGCATTCTTCCACTTGTCAAACCAAATGTAAAACTCTCTGATTGCAGGATTTCTTCGGGGCCCACAAGTGATACAGGTAAAACAACCGTTTGTTGTAAATAATTCATCACCCCTGCATGGAAACGTGCCATTTCTCCACTACGACTACGTGTACCTTCCGGGTACAACACTAGGATTTGGCCATTTTGCTGGCGTACCTTAGTCTCTTTAAAGGAACGAAGATTCAGCTTTGCCAAATCCCGTTTAATGGCTATATTCTCTGAGATGTCGCGTGGAGAAGCGACAAGGCTTGCATGGAACATACGAGCAGCTACATTGCTGAAACTAGATAAGTAGACAAACCTACCCGCAAGAAAAAAAATCTCGCCAGCAATATCACGAATATCTGCTTCACGCTGCAATAGAGCATAAATAACAGCTGCATCGAAATGGCTAAGATGGTTGGATACGATCGTAACACCCGTTTTTTTCAGGTAGGGTATGATTTTCAGGAAATTCTCTTTGCCCTGCAATTCAAACTGCGACAGCAGTGGCCCTAAAATAGAAATCATTAAGTCATGAATTTTTTCATCCCTTGCCAAATAAGGAGATGCTTTCAATTCATGCAAATCAGAAAACTCTAATATTTTAGGAATAGACAACTTATGTGATATAGCAATGTACTCTTTTAAAAGACGTTCCGCTTCTCTTGCGCTAAGACCAGCCTTTTCAAAAGTAGCAACAGAATTTAAAAATTCCTGTTCCCAAGTAAAAGTACCCATAGTAGTATCCCTCTTAAGTTGTTTGCCTTACCCATAAAACCAACTGACAAAAACATTGTCTATGAAAATTCCCAATACACTATAGACACAAACAACTGTTTTATATCATCGCTCCTCATACGAAAAGTGAAGTCTTGACGATATTATGCAAAGATTTCTTTGATTCTTTCTTGCAAAATAGGCAATACTTCTTTGGCAAACCAAGGATTCTTTGCTTGCCATATATTGTTTCGCGGTGATGGATGTGGGAGAACAAAGTATTTTGGCAAAAACTTAGAAAAGTTATAAACCGTTTCACTCAGACTTCTTTCACAAGCCTTTCCTAAGTAGTATTTTTGCGCATACTTTCCTACCAATAATATAAGTTCTACCTTGTTTAGCTTCTGCATGAGAAGTGGGTGCCAAAGGGGAGCACATTCTTTGCGTGGTGGTAAGTCTCCTGAACGTCCTTTACCAGGATAGCAAAAGCCCATAGGAACCAAAGCAACCTTACGAGGGTTATAAAAATCTTGCTTGTCAATTTGCAACCAAGAGCGCAAATTTTGACCACTCCTATCATCCCAAGGAATTCCAGATTGGTGTACAGCAAGTCCAGGTGCTTGGCCAATGATCACTAGTTTGCTTTGAGAATGCGCGCTTAGAACAGGGCGAGGTTCCAAACTCAGGTTTTGGCTACAAACAGTGCATCTGGAAATCTCAGATACTAGGGACTTAAT
This sequence comes from Spirochaetota bacterium, assembly GCA_039028475.1. GTDB lineage: Bacteria > Spirochaetota > Leptospiria > Leptospirales > Leptospiraceae > JBCCIA01. The sequence continues at coordinate 1,834 of JBCCIA010000527.1, forward strand.
ACCAGCCATAGTCAGAAGACAATTCAGTTAAAGAAGAAAGCTCATACAAGAAAGTGCAACCTCGATTGGATTGCACCCATTTGCCTTAGCTATTCATCAATTACATCTTCGTCTTGATCGTTTTCAATACTCTCATTGGTAAATTTAGGCAATGATTCTTCTTGCTTGAGGTTGTTTTCGATGAGGGAATTGTGATTAGGACTAGAGTATGTTGGTGTATATTCTGCCGGTGTTACTTCTTTAAACTGAAATAAAGAGCTTTTCTTAGGAGCACTCGTTTTCGCAGGTCTACGTTTGTAACTATAGGAACTCTTAGGATTGCGAATAGTAATCACTTTGATCTTCGGGCCAAAAACCCAACCATTGACAATCCTACCACGATATTTACCACCTCTTTGTACGGCTTGTAGCAAATAGTAACGATCCTCCACAATCCGACCATTCAGACGAGCTTTGTATCTCTTATAGGTAACTTTTTTGATGCGTGCAACATCTTTTTCCAATAAACGTGTAACAGTAGTAGATCTAGGACGGGGGTTCTTGCGAATCGTTGCTACTTTAAATTGTACAATAGCGTAACGCCCATAGGCTTTGCGATAGAGCAATTCGCGTTCAATGACTGCTTTGTAGTTTTCATTGCGTGTAGCGTTCATAATTTTAATCAGAGACAATGTTGCACTTAGAGTTCTCTTTTTAGCGATAGCAAAAATTATGTCTGCTTCCAAACTCTTATCTCTTTCGAAAGCATACATCAGTATGTCAAGACTGGCAGAGGAGCGGTGGTTTTTCAATCCACGTACAGCACCTGCTTTTTCTTCCATAGAACTTGATAGTAGGTACTGTTCAAAACGTTGCAAGTCAGAACGATACCCATAATAGCCCAATGCACTCAACGCTGCTGCAACTAGAGACGGTTGGTTAGATTTTAGACCATACTTGAGTATTAATTTGCGACCATAGCGAGTACGCGTTTTGCCCAAGCCGTGGTAAGACGCTATCGCAATACGTAAGTCTTTTGCATGGATACCATAGGCGAAGTATTTTAGCGAGGTACGAGAGCCTATCTGCTCAATCGATTTATAAGCCACATAGCGCACCTCATAACCATCTGTACGGATAGCTCTATGTAGAGCTTTCAGACCGCGCTTCATCCGTCCTAAGGCAGCTGCCGCTTCTGCTCGAACAGCCGGGATAGGATTGGTCAAAAGAATTTTAGAGATGACACGTACCGAATATTTATTATTTCTCGCTTCGTACCGTTCGATCTGTTTGATGCCTTTGCGCTGGATCTCGTTGTATTTTGCGTCATCGAGTTCTTTTTTATTATTTTTTATGATAATGGCACTGTCGCTAATCTTATAAGGAAGTTTGTGAGATTTTGTTCTGTATCTTTTTTTACGATAGCTGACATCACTTGTAAAGGCTACATCATCATCGTCATCGTCATCAAAATCTACATTGGAGAAATCTACTGGGGATGATTGTTCTGCATTGCTACCAACAGCAGGCTCCAAGTTTGAATCAGTATCAACAGCATAAGTTTTGTCAGTCAAAATACTGAGCAGGATGGTAAATGTGATGATTAAAAACTTCATCAGAAAACTCCTCATTCTAAGTACAAAGATTATGGGAATGTATATTTTTCAATTACTTAATTCTATAACTATAGAAGGAGTAAAAAAAACTATTGAATTGAAGAAATCTCTCGTCTAATAGGTAACGAGAACTTTCTACCCTCCCTTGGAAAAAAATTATAGCAGAGACATGAATTTATGCAAGTAAAAAAATTTCCTGACTTGTTAAATGAAAAAAAAAGCAAATAGCTAATTATTGACGAGAAAAAGGCTAATTTTACCAGGATTTTAGAGCATCTTCAATAGAGGAGCAGATAATAACTTTCTCTGGCAGTTCGACTAACTGTATGATCTGTTCAATAGCGCTATGAACACCGCCGATAACAAACTTTCCTGAGTGTTGATCTACAATTTTAACCATAGACAAAATAATTGCCAGACCAACACTATTGATATACTTTAGATCGGAAAGGTTGAGAACCAAATCATATACTTCGTCTTTGAATAAGTCTTGCAAGTTTCTTG
>JBCCIA010000528.1:0-3906 GCA_039028475.1 Spirochaetota bacterium
GCAGCTTGGGACAAAAGAGTGTCCGTAATTCAGAACGCCATCACCCACTGTATGCAGACCTACACCTGTCGTTCTCAACCAAAATTATGGAGGAAGACAAATACATGCATTTAGTTCATCACTCCGACCAGGAATTACCTTTCTTGCATTAAAACAATCCGTAATGGCTGTAATGGGCGCAACTTCTTCTTTTGACTTATTCTTAGCCAAAAAATACAATGCGCTCTTGGCTGATGGAAAGAAAGAAGAAGCAATTAGCATGAGGCAACAGTATATAGATGACTCTAATAAAAAATCAATGGCCAGCAACGATGCAATGAACACTGGTGTGCTAGATTGGATCATAGATAGTATAAAAGATTTAAGAGAACATGTTATAAAAGGTTTGAAACATAGTATAAAAAATCAAAAAGATAAATGATTAAAAGTATAGTTTTCATAAAAAGGAAGAATGAATGAATAATGATGTAGTGTTAATAGACAAGAAGTTCGTAAGAAAAGTAGAAGATAAAAATGTTTCCATTTGTAATCTTAGGAGAAGTCTTCCAAGGGAAATTGGAAAAGAACTGTTTGAAAATGTAATTCTTGCGAGCGAAGAGATTTCCGAAGAGCACAAAAGTTTTTTGTTAAATTATTATAAAAAAAGGATCAGGAAGTCTGGAGAAGTATATTTGCTTCATAATATCCCTGTCAAAATACCTTCTACTATTGCAAAAGAGTTTTCAGAGATATTGTCAATAGATAATGATAAACAAAGCTTCTTAAGTGACTACTATGACTTCAAGAAGGAAGAAGAGAAATTTGTATTAAAAGAAGAAAAGTACATAGACGAAGAAATTGAAATTCAAATTTCTAAAGTTCTAAAACTAAATGGCCTTCATATAAGCAACTCCCAAAGAACAAAGCTCTCGGAAATATTAGAAAAAGTCAATCACCCTGATATGGAGCAAATTAGAGAGAATATTTTCTATGCAAACCTATATGTTCATCCTGAGCATGACTACTTCATAGATCCATTTGTAAAACACTATTCAGGAATGCATATTCTGGAAGCAGCAAGGGAAATGCCTATAACAGCAACACACGTTTTTGGGAATCTCCCACTTTCTGGTATCACTTTTACTCTTAAAAATATTCATGGAGAGTTTTTTCAATACGCCTCACTCAATAAGCCTATAAAGTTAAAAATGACATTGAACGAATTAAAAATCAAAGACGGTTGCTGGAATGCCTGGGATGCACAAATAGATGTCTTCCAGGATACAAATTTAGTAGCTATTACAAAAATAGCCTCACAAATATTACCGATGTCTACCTATAAATTAGTCCGAGAAGATAGAGAGGATTATGATATTCTCCCACGATTCCGTCCTTTAGAAAAATACGCAAAGAACATTTCGCTAAGAACGAAAGATAAGAAATACCTTTCAAGTGTTGAGAATATCTCTACGGAAGGTTTCCAGCTAAGATTCATTGGCACCCCCCCTGACACATCGCCAGAAGGTTTCGAATTTTTTATGCATTTTGATGGAGTCGGAATTATTCATGGCTCATGCGAGCTTGTTTGGTTAAAGCCCGATCGCAATACAGAAGATCAATTTTTAGCTGGTTTCAAAATTACAGATATATCGAAATTAGATAAAGATAATTTAAAAGAAAGTATCAACCGTTTTAGTTATCTATTAGAAGAACGCCAGCGTAGTTCTCCATTACGTTCCTTGAAATGTGTTTTTCTACATTTTGATGGGGCTGTAATGCAAAACATATTAGGGCCTATATTCTACAATATGGTCAAGAGATGGAAAGGAGAGCATAGCGCGATTGCAGAAGAAGGGTTCTTTTCGAAATCGAGAGGTGAAGTAGAAAAATTTGTCATAAATCATTTTGGCCTAAAAATTACACCTAACGATGTACTTGAAACATACTATATGGAACGAGCCGAATATTTAAAAGATAATGAAGTGGTTTCACACGATGGCTTGGAAGACTTTTTAGATTTATTAAAATCCTTAAATCTAAAAATTATCGCTTATGGTGGTGCTAGTAGAGATTATTTTGATGAGCATATCGAACAATTCGAGTCCTATTTTGATGATGAAAAATACATCCAAACCAACACCATGCTCCCAGGTATAAAAGAAATGCTAGAAAAGTTTAATCTTAAGCCAAGTGAGGCATTGTTCATAGACGAAGAAAACTATGTTTCACAAGTAGCCAGAAAATACGATACTGCTTTTATAGGCATCCCTTCAAACTTCGAATTTAGCTTTCAAAAAGAAGAAATGGAAAAATCACAAGTGAAGTATATTGTAGAATCATTAAAAGAGATCAATATATCTCTCTTAAAGAAAATAGATAATGAATTAGAAGAAGGAACATTATGGGACTAGGGATACTATCTGAAAAAGTTACAATTATAACAGGTGGCACTTCTGGACTAGGAGCAGAAATGGCCAAAGAATTTACAAAAGCGGGTTCATCTGTAGTAATCTGTGGACGTAATGAAGAGAAAGGAAAAGCAGTTGTCCAAGAAGTGGAAGAAAATGGCGGCAATATCTCTTTTATAAAATGTGACATAACGAATGAAGGTGCTGTAAAAAAGTTAATAAATAGTACAATAAAGCTTTTTGGAAAGTTAGATATAGCTGTTAATAATGCTGGAGTAACAGGAGAAATGATCCCTCTTGTAGAACATACTCAAGATTCATGGGATAAAATTATAACTACAAATTTGACATCGGTCTGGCTATGTATGAAGTATGAAATTCCAGAAATGATAAAATCTAACTCTGGAGTAATTCTCAATATTTCATCGGCAGGGGGATTGGTAGGTATGGAAAACTTAGTACCCTATACTGCTTCCAAACATGGTATTGTAGGAATGTCAAAGTCAGCATCCCATGAAGTCGGTAAATATGGTATTAGAGTAAATGCTTTATGCCCAGGAGGAATAAAAACCCCCTTAGATGAAGTTTTTTATAAAGATGTAGAGAATCGGGAAGAAAAACAAAAACAAAGACTAAAAAACTATGCTCTAGGTAGACATGCTGAAGCCTTTGAAATTGCTCAAACAGCTGTTTGGCTTTGTAGTGACCATTCATCATTTATAACAGGGGCAGCAATTTCAGCGGATGGTGGTAAGGTAGCTAAATAAATTTTGATAAAAAAACTAAATAGCTTGAATTCATTGGTAAATTAATCTAATAATCATTTAAAGACTTTGGTATAGCAAGAATAAGGAGATTAGATGCAAACTCAAATAGGAAATTACAAAATTATTGAAACAATATATGATGGAAGCAGAAATATTGTTTATAGAGCAAAAAAGGATGATAATTCATATGTCATTAAAGCACAAAGAGACGAATTTCCGCGTATTTCCGAAACAACTCGTTTCAAACAAGAGTTTGAGTTATTACAAAACTTAAATATAGATGGCATCCTGCAAGTAGAAGAACTAATCAAATTAGAAAATAGGTATGCTGCCGTTTTTAAAGATTTTGATGGACAATCTCTGGATATCGCTTTCACAGACAGCGTAAACATAAAACAATTCCTAGACATAGCATACAGCGAGCTGATGATCGGAAGTCCCCTTTCTGACATACCTGAAGATAACGAAGATTTACCTCCAGAGAATTTTCTGTCGGAACAGGTGAGTCAGGAGCCGATCATGTAGACTAAAGACTGCCCTCATCACCTGCGCCCTGGCTGTTCGAACACCCGCGAACAGCAGGCTGCAGAGTCCGATGCTTGTGATCTTCGTGAAGATCTTTCTGGTTCCAATCCGGTTGCAACCTGCGCTGGGGGTTGTTCATCGTTGTCTTTAGCCTGCCGTTCTTGGGTGTTCGAACAGCCAGGACGCGGGTACTGAGGGTAGTCTTTAGTCTGTATGATCGGATCTTA
>JBCCIA010000529.1:0-3905 GCA_039028475.1 Spirochaetota bacterium
AAGATGTATATTGTTCACATTTTGGATTGTATCACGAAAATCCAAAACCATATTGGCACATCTAAAAAATAATTTGTTGAAGATTCTTGGACACAAGATGCTGTTTATAGAAACTTACAAACTCTTGCTGAATCTACCCCAATGTCTTTTGCAAGAGATTCTATTATAAGGATGAATAAAGGGAATATCTTTGCAAGAAAAGTTTTTCACTCACAAAAAAACACTCGACATCTCTTCTGTACAATCAAACATTTACCTATGTTTTAAGAACCAAAAAAACGCGAAGTTGCTTAGTGCAGCTTTGAGGTTAAAAACAGCTCTCCGCCCGGTCTTAGTCGCCAAACGCAGCCCGGACGGAGAAACCCCACTCAAGGTGGTAGAAAAAGTCTGTGTACTATCTGTACACCGTCAAGCCTTTCTTCCACCCTGCGTGAACTCTACTAACACAAAAGGAAACCGTTATGGAAGAAGAAATAGACCAACCAGAAGACTACAAAGCTCTATTGGATCGGATGGAAGTGCTCATAGACAAGCTCTACAACAAGAGAAAAGTTTACCCCAGGAAACGCCGCAAACGTTATTACAAGCTGCTACACAAACAGCTCAAGTTCTTACGTGCACAGTTAGAGTAGGGAAGGAGGAATTTTGCAGAGACGTGTAAAAATGCGTCTCTGTGTGTTATTTGCTTCTTTATGAGGTAACCAGAAATTGTGGTAGACTAATTTCCAAAAACAAGATTCTTTTGAACTGGGGTTATTGTATTATGAAAACTGCTTTAGAGGAAAATCTTTTGAGAAAGTTCGAATTGCTTTCCAAGACTAGACAGCAGGAAGTGATAGACTTTTTGGACTTTGTTTTTGAGAGATTTTTGGATGAAATAGAAGAAAACGATAAAAAGCCAATCGAAAATGAAGAAGACTTTGTAGTAACTGAAGAATTACGTGAATTTTTAAATTATCGATTAAAGCGAGCATCATTACATCGAGATAAAGCAATTACATCTGAAGAGTTTGACAAAAAAATTAAAGAGAAATATAATTGGAAATAAGTTACAAATTACTTCTTACCAATGACGCTGCACATGATTTGGAAGAAATTATCGATTATTACGAAAATGTTAGGAAAGGTCTTGGAAAAGATTTTTATCTTTCTTATAAAAAGGCAGAAGAATTAATCGAAAGTAATCCAAAAATATATGCGTGTATTGAAGGTGAAGTTCGTAGAGCTTTAACAAACAAATTTAGGTATTCTATTTTTTATCATATAATTGAGAACCAAAAAGTTGTAGAAGTCTTTGGGATAATTCACACAAGCCGAGATCCGAAATATTGGAAAAAACGAATAAAATTATAAGAGCCTGAAAACTTAACTATAAATTCTTACAACTTACCTTAAAAATCGGCAATTCAAATCATATAATGGCACTCATAGGCCGCAAGAAGTATTACAAGCTGCTACACAAACAACTCAAGTTTTTACGTGCACAGTTAGAGTAGAGATTTGTCCTGTGTTTCGCGTCTCGATACAAAATTTATTGCCGTTGCAATAAATTTCACTCGACGACCGGATTTTACACAGCCTTTAAGTCCCCTGATTTCGGGGGATTTAGAGGGAAATAAATCAGAGCAATCTTGCTGGTCGAGTAGCTGGAGAAAACTTTTTCTCCAGCTTTGAACTTAAATCAGCATATCGATACCGAATTTCACTTGACTTCTCTCTAAGGCTTTTCATAGGTATACAAAGCCTGCACTTCTGTAGCACTCAAGGCTTGGTTGTAAACGCGCACTTCATCGATATCCCCTATATGAAAACGGTCACAGCAAAGATCCATTCTCGCACCGACGTACAATTGGGAATCGGAAGTATTTAGGAGGACAGAGACGGAAGAATCTATTTGGCTACCATCTTTATATAGGTAAAGGTAGGCACCATCATAGACAAAAACCCAGTGTTCCCAATTGGTAGTGATTGCAGAGCTGCTAATATAGTCACCGCCACCATAGCCAAAAAACACCATTTTGTTCACAGAATAGGAAAAGGCACCAAAAGCTTTGTAATCATCCCCACCAGTGCTCCCTGCACCCCAATTGGCGATATGCGGAGTTCCTGAAACACTGGTGGAATTGAATTTAACCCAAAAGCTGAGTGTTCGGACGCTGGAGCCGGTGATGCCAACATTCGAGACAGAGGTAAAACAATCATTGCCGTCAAAACTATAGGCGCCCGCAGCATTGCCATGTCTGTCAGAAGTCAATGTGGGACTATCACAAGTTGTCATTGTTGTGCCGCTAACACTGTCGGTTGCATTGCCAGTGAAGGGATAATGTGCGATAAGGCCACCAGTCACTTCACAGGTTACGCTTATATTGGTAACATTTGCGCTAGCAGTTCCACTACCGTTTGTCACTGTACAGGTTTGATTGGTAGGTTGGCTTGATATAGACACGCTATACGTGGAACCACTGCTTATAGTGTTTGTAAATTGAAAACTACCATCTGAGGAGAGAGAGAGGGTATCACTAGAATTGTTTGTCAAAATTACACTGGCACTGAGACCGGAAATGGTTCCTCCGATGTTATAAGTATCATTTACGGTGAGGTAAAAACTATCTGTGGTAGTAGAACTACCATTGCTCGCTGTAACTGTATAAGTCGTTGCTGTTTGAACGGTACTGGCAGTTCCTGTAATGTTACAGGAAGAAGTATCGAGATTGAGACCAGAGGGTAGAGAAGGGCTGATACTACAGGAAGTTAATGTCCCTGCAATTGTAGGAATGATACTGACAGAAGCATTCTGGCTATAGCTATAGGAATCGGAATAGCTAATTGCGAGTGCTGTGGTGGAAACGGTAATGAAAATTTGTACAGATAGGCTTTCACCATTGGTATTACTAGCGGTAATTGTGTATTCTGTTTTGTCTTGAGTACTTGTAGGAGTTCCACTGATAGTACCGATGGAAGTATCCAAACTCAATCCATCGGGAAGAGCAGGAGAAATGGTAAAACTATTTACATTTGTATATTCTGGAATTTGAGTGGTAGCATTGCCAATGTTGAGTGAAATATCAGTTGTAGAATAGTTTACGGAAATGGAGGAGGAATTGGAACTCCAGATAAAACGCAAAAGGGCTATTTCTAAGGAAGATTCACTGGAAATGTTGACACCTAAGCAGGAAAGACAACTCGTTGCTAAAATGAGCAACATCAGAAATTGGAAGCGAATCTTAGTAGCCATACTCCAAATATCAGATATTGTCGTATTTCTGACAAGTAAAATTCTAACTCAGTCAAATTCTTTGGTAAAGCTATTGTATCCAATTCTCTTTTTTGGATTGCATGAGAGGATAAGAAGACAGCCACCTTTTTCTTCCATTGTTTTGTCTATAAGCCTTATAAGACATCTGTAATAAAAGCAAAGGCAGTTGGAAAATTTTTTAACACTATTCTTTTAGTTGACTAATTAACTAGTTTTTTGAAAATAGACCCCCGATTGGAAAAATCTTGCTATAGGAGTAAAGAATTGAGTGCTTCAGGAATATTAGAAGAACAAACCAAGAAAATTCACAAAACACTCTACAGTGATTTTAAAAAGTCCGTTCCCGAAACAGATCTCATGGAAATTTTTGTAGTTACCACCGAATTGAACCACGCTATTAGCCATCTCAAAAGATGGATGAAGCCCAAACAAGTTTCTCCTACTGTCAGTGAAGAGGTAAGTTGTGATGCTCTCCGTGTACTTCTGGTTTACGGTAAGGTGAAGATGCAAGCGAGGTAATATTACTCTAAAGCCTCACTAGGTAAAATCAAGGATAGATCTTAAACATTATTCTATTCTATCAATTGTGAACAGGATTTCAACAAATGTACTTATGAATGCAATGCTTTACAATAGATATAAATATATC
>JBCCIA010000530.1:0-3901 GCA_039028475.1 Spirochaetota bacterium
AAAAATTCTTATAGGCCAGTTTGAAAACCTATCAGCTATAAACTCTAAATTATAAAAACAAACGCTTCCTAAGTCTGAAAATACTTACAGTGTGCTCTAAAACATGTCTATTCTTACATAAACAGTAAGCTATAAGCACTTGTAGCTAGAATTTATTGCACAAGCATTCCAAATGAAACTTTGTTGCATTTAAAAAGAGCATTTTTACTGTGACTACAATCATGCTTATAGTTGTTGTCAAAAGAACTCTGTTTTTGCTCTTGCTACTAACCAATTTTATTGGTAGTCAGCTTGAATCACACGAGCATGGACAGTACAGTGATTCCCGTGTGGCAGAACTGACAGCTTACGCGCATTACAGCCATGAACACCAGATCTGCACGATTTGTCTAACTTACTTAACAGCGAGAGTATTTACCCACGCAAGGATAAGAAAGTTAGTACCGCAGACTGGGACAATACATATTCTTAGCAATAAAATTTGTCCAATAATCTCCCAGCAGTCCCAGATATTCTATCTATCACGCGCTCCCCCAGTAGTATAAATAGTATCCAACATATGTATCAAGAACAACTGTTTGGATATACTCAAGGCTTTATAAGCATTTTTTAACAAAAAACTAAAATTTTAAAATAACATAATATAAGGAAATAAAACTATGAAAAAACTAATATCTATATTAGTTGTACTACAACTCTTCTCTTGCGATCAATCTACTGATAACAACGACAACCAAACTGCTGCGGCTCTAGCATTTCTGGCAACACAAAACAGCACTACTAGCTGCCTTAGTACGAGCTCTGATACAACTACATTCTCTGGTGTAACTCGTACTGCTTACAGCATCAGTGGTACTTGTTCTACAGATCTTGGAGCTAGTTTTACAGCCGATAGCCTAACTACTACAGGTGGCACAATTGTAGCTGGAAGCACAACAGGAAGAATGGCTACCAGCAGTGGAAGCGATGATGAGATGAATGTAGAGATTACGTATACGCTGAACGACTCTAGTGGTAGTATAACAGTCCTAACAAACGGATCTGCTAGTGGTGCAACAATGAGTGGGGGAACAGGTTTCTATATTACCCCTTCTAATGTAGCAGCTATCAGCAATACTGGAAGTACTTCAACTCTTCCCTCTTCACCAAGTTCAACAGTAGGCACAACTTATACCCTTTGCTTGGAGGTTCATAACGAATCTGGGATACACGTTTTTGGTTGGTCTAAAGCCTGCTCTAGCCTAACTACAGCAGAGCGTGGAAGCTATGAATTTGAGATCGAAGGTTTTACCAGTACATTCAGTGACAAAGCTGTAGGTTTCGTATTACAAAACGCGACAATTTCTTCTTTCACCATATCAACTGGTGCAATCGGAACAGCAGGACGACTACTGCAACCATAATGAAACGCAAACAAATAATTCTAAGCCTTTTACTTAGTGTTTTTTTGTTTGCTTCTGCCTCTATAGCACAAGACCTTCCGGCTCCGACTCCCGAGGAGGAGTCGGAAGACTGGGAAGCTGGTCTAGCAAAAGATCTAGAGGATCTAGACAACAAGAACAACAAACTCCAGGACTCACGTGGAACGGCATCTCCCGTGCAAATGAACCAAAACACCAACCGTTCTGCGCAGAATCTGATGATGGATATCTCACTGGCTGTAGACATTGTAGGACAATGGGACAGGCAAAAGCCACAAGTTACACCAAATGGGTTGGATGTACGTTCAGCAGAAATTGGATTTATGGGAGCAGTGGATCAATGGCTACGCGGTTTATTATTAATTGCAGCACATGAAGAAAACGGTGCTTACTTCTTTGAAATCCATGAAGCAGCGGTAGAATTCCCCTTTTTGCCGTTTAACACTTCCTTGAAATTGGGCACTATGTTTATGGACGTCGGCCGGCTAAACCGTATACACGAACACGATAGACCGTTTACGATGACGCCTATCGTACACGAAATGCTCCTCGACAGCGAATCAATTGTAGATACAGGTGGAGAGTTGAGCATACTATTTCCATGGTCGTTTCTGACACAGGAATTGGTCTTAGGTTCTACCAATGGACAAAAGTATGGCCATTCTCATACAGCTGGGATCAAAAAAAATAATCCTCTCGGCTACGCTCATTTAAAGAACTTCTATTATTTTGGCAATAACTGGGGCTCACAGTTTGGCTTTACCGGACTACGCTACGAACCTACAGAAGACAGTGAAAATGAACGCTATATGTATGGCATGGATGCAGTAGTACGCTGGAACCGCTCCAATCTACGCGAATTTCTAGTAATGGGAGAACTCTGGTACAACGAAGAAAGATTCCCTAGCAACAAAGTGACCTATGACCCTGCGACAGGAACCTTAACACCCCCTCCCAGCTATCTGCCTTACCCGGGACGACCAGGAAAAAGGATCCAACGTGGCCACTATCTATTCTTGATGTACAAGTTCCACCAATTGTGGTCAGCTGGTTTTCGTTATGATTTTTTCACAGATTACAGTCTAAAGAAACAGGATGGGTATCGAGCAAATAATAAAATAGAAGCGCATACCTTACAGGTGACCTTTCGTCCATCGGAGTTTAGTTACTTGCGGGCTACTATCGAGAGAAGGTTCCAAAGAGATTTTTCTTCTCAGACCCAGCAGACATCACTCGCACAAGGACTTGTAGTCACACCAGATTTTGAAAAAGTGGACTATCGCTATTACATCCAAGCAATGTTCATCTTAGGAGCGCATCCAGCCCATACATATTAAGGAGCTTTTCATATGCTAAGAGTATTTATTACCTTTCTTTTCACTTCAGCCTTTGTTTCCATGCTCAGTGCAAAAGTTTCAGTGGTAACAACTACTACTGACCTTGAGTATATCGCCAAAAAAATTGGTAAAAATAGAGTGAAGGTGAAGTCTTTGATTCGCGGGTTCGATGACCCGCATTTTGTCATGGCACGCCCTGACTTTATCATAAATATGAGTAAAGCCGACGTATTTGTGATGATCGGTTTAGACTTAGAAGTAGGTTGGGCGCCTCTTTTGTTGGAAAAGTCACGTAATATGAAGATCCAAAAGGGGCAACCTGGATATTGCGATGCTTCTGTGGGTATAAAAATCCTTGGCCAACCTACTATCAATGTCGACAGGTCTATGGGAGATATGCATATTTATGGCAATCCCCATTATTGGAATGATCCCATCAATGCGATCCAAATGGCCAACAACATTCGAAATGCCCTCATGAGAGTAGATCCTACTCATTCCGAAGAATACAACAATAACTATAAACAGTTCAGGAAGGATATCATTCGGGTTACCAAACAAGAATTGCGTAAATTCAAACCATATTTTGGAGCTCGCGTAGCTGTCTTTCACGATCAATTTGTTTATCTATCAACCCGCTTCAAGTTTAAAGCCAACCTAACTATCGAAGAACGCCCTGGAGTTCCCCCCTCCAACCGCTATATGGAACAAACCATTAACTACATGAAATCCAATAATATCAAAGTTATCCTAGTTGGTATTTACCAAAATCTCAAGTATGCCAAATATGTATCCTCTAAGGTTCCCGGCAGTAAAGTGCTAGTGATGCCAGTTTCCGTAGGCGGAACGAAACAAGCGACTACTTATGAAAAAACCTTACAGATAATGCTCACTAAAATTCGTAAAGCACTCAAAGAGACAGGATACAAAAGAAGATAAATATGTTGCTTACAACCCAAGAACTATCGGTAGGTTATCCAAAAAATCCTGCGATACTAGAGAAAGTTAATATGGCAATTGAACCTAGCAAGATGTATGCTTTGCTAGGACCAAATGGTAGCGGTAAATCAACATTTATCAGAACTCTATCTGGCCTAGTCACTCCTCTTGCTGGTAAAATTATCTTAGATCAATCAATCAAAC
>JBCCIA010000531.1:0-3896 GCA_039028475.1 Spirochaetota bacterium
AGGATGTCAATCAAGAATCTACTGATATTTTTGAATTCTTTGCATAATTTTTTTAAAATCAGGAAAAGATGTGTCTATCCATGACTCATCGTCAATGCGAATCGGTGTTTTACAAAGATTACTTAGTACAGAAAAGCTCATTGCAATCCGATGGTCCATAAAAGATTCTATCTCTCCTGCCTGTATGGATTCCACTTGTGAAAAGCTATAGCCATCCGGGAATTCTTCCACCGAAACTCCTAACTTTTCTAAGTTTTTGACCATTGCGTGGATGCGATCGGATTCCTTTACGCGCAGTTCCTTTGCGTTTCGAATGGCAAATCCCCCCTTTGCAAATAAACCTGCTATGGTCAAAATAGGAACTTCATCTATCAAGGAGGGTATGAGTTTTGCAGGAATCGTAAAGAAATTGAGTTCGGACGCCGAAGCCTTGATATCACCAACTTTTTCCCCACACTCCTCTCTTTCGTTCAAAATAGCAATATTGCCACCCATACCACGTAAGACCTGCAAAACCCCTGAACGAGCTGGGTTCAGGCCTACATTTTTCACACATATACTACCTTTTTTGAGCAGGCAGCCCATGACTAAAAAGAAAGCTGCTGAGGAAATGTCGCCAGGTACACGAAATTCGCTCGCGTGCCAGTCATAGGGAGGAGTGAGTTTGAAATGTGTACTGCCGGAAATGGACTCTACCTTTCCCCCTAAAAAACGAATCATATTTTCTGTATGATCTCGCGATAGCTCAGGTTCTTGGTATTCTAAGGCGCTTCCCGATGAAATAGCAGCTAATGCCAAACAAGATTTCACTTGGGCGCTCGCGATTGTACTTTTGTAGGAAAAATCCTGTAACTTCTTGCCTTGTAAGCGTAGTGGAGCCTTATCGTTGTTGCCGATCGCTGTGATACTTGCCCCCATCTTGGCAAGTGGTTCGGTAATTCTGCCCATCGGTCGTTTGCGTAACGAAGCGTCTCCCGTTAAAATACAGGAAATGCCTGGCAACCCTGCCAAAAGACCTGCAGACAAACGGATTCCTGTTCCACCGTTGCCAAAGTCCAATTCTAATCCATCTGTGCTATGGAGACCATCTTTACCCGGACTCTCTAAAGTGTATTCTCCTGGAGCCACTTTTTCAACTTTGACACCTAGTTTGGCAAAGCACCGCATCGTATTTAACGGGTCTTCTGCTTCTAAAAAGCCAGAAATTTTAGACTTCCCCTTTGTTAGAGCGGAAAACAATACGGAACGGTGTGAAATGGACTTATCCCCTGGAACTTCTACAATAGCCTCTTGGGATAACGACAGAGATGAAGTGAGCATAAGAGATGGAATATTTTCTAAGTTTTATTTTGAAAGGATTTTCTCTCTTTTAGCATGCGATTCTAGTAAAAATGTCACAGGCCCATCATTGGTAATTTGAACTTCCATATCAGCGGCAAAGAAACCTGTTTTTATCCGTTCTTTTCCCAACCTTACACGTAGTTCCTCATTGAAGTGGTTGTACAATGCTTCTGCTAAGTTTGCCGGTGCTGCATCGCTAAAGCTTGGTCGGTTGCCTTTCCGCGTATCGCCATAAAGGGTAAATTGCGAGACGGAGAGAATTTCTCCCTTGGTTTGCAAGATGGAGAGGTTCATTTTGTCTGCGGAATCGCTGAAAATGCGCAGGTTTAGCAGCTTTTTTACCAAATACTCTAGCTCTTCCTGGGTATCGTTTTGTGCGATTCCCAGTAGAACAACCATGCCATGCGAAATTTCATGTTTTTGCAGGGTTTGTTTGTGTTGTACGGATGCTGAGGAGACTCTTTGTAGTAAGGCACGCATTGCTATTTTTTTTCGTATTCTACTTCTACGACTCCATTCACAAAAGTCTTGGCCTGCTTGAGAGAAAAGTCAGATTTTTTGGGCATACCACCTAACAGAGGAATGCCATCTCCTAAGATAATAGGATGGATGAACAGGATCATCCTATCGATAAGCCCTGCATTGAGAAGTAGGGTATTGATCTGTCCGCCACCTACCAACCAAATATCTTTTCCTGGTTCTTTTTTTAGATTTGCTGTAAACTCTACAGGGTCTTTTGCAATGAAATGCACCGGATTGTTGTCATTTTTTGTATGCGACATAGAAAAGATATAGTTAGTTTTATCCGTATAAGGAAACTTCCCAAAGCCAAGTATTTCTTTGTAGGTATTGTAGCCGATAAGAGTGGTGCCGATTGTCTCGTAAAATTCGTCGTAGCCGTATTCTCCTTCTGAAAATAACCAATCCACACTACCATCTTTTGTGGCTATATAGCTATCCAGACTTGTTGCTATGTATAAAATTACTTCTTTCACTTCATTCTCCTGCTGTAGTTTCTGTTGGTTTCTGTACCGATTGTAGCATGCGTAGACCTGACTGGGCGATTTGACTTTCTGGGAATAGCTGCAAAGTTTTTTGGTAGTACTGCTCCCCTTTGTTTCCCTCACCCATCTGTGTATAACAAAAGGCAATATTCACTAAAGCTATTTCAGCATAGGAAATTTTCGAAGAACTCAGCATTGCCAACCAACGATATTTATCTAACCATGGCTTTTCTTGGAAAAAGGCAAAGCTTTTTTCAAAATGTAGAATCGCATCTGGGAAGTTTTGTTTTTGGATGAGTACAATGCCCTTGTTGTGTTCGATGGGTACTAAAAAACGTAAAAGATAGGACAGCAGCAAATAATTGATACTTCCCATACCAAGATAAAATGCGAATCCTAAGATTTTGTAGAGCAAGATGAATATACATAAAATAGCAATCTGAGGGATGACCGCGAGATAATTGACTTGTCGAATGGTAGGGGTAGAGGAACTCATAGTAAAAACCCTTTTAAGAACTATACAGGGATTGTTTTACAAGGTGAGAATTATGAGAACTACTTTTTTATTTGTGTTTCTGCTAGTACTAGGAATTTCCTGCCAGGTAGTAGGTACCGGCCAAAAAGCATATAAAGATGTCAACCGTAGCCAATGGGAATCCATAGAATCTCAGCAAAAACAAGATACAGTTGTTGTGGACGTTCGTACGGATAGGGAATGGCAGCAAGGCAGGATTGCGGGAGCAAAGCATATCCCTATCGCCGAATTAGAAGGGCGTTTGTCAGAGATCGCAAAAGACAAAAAGGTGCTACTGTACTGCCACAGCGGTGGTCGAAGCAGTAGGGCAGCGAAACTACTCGTAGAACGTGGTTATAAACAGGTCTATAACTTGAAAGGTGGAATTGCAGCTTGGGGGAATTAGTCTCATACTAACATGAGACTAATATGACAAAAACTATCTTACAGCGTGTCTGAAAACAAGCATATTCTTTAACTAAAGGCGTTGCTGCAAGAGCCTATAGTTTTGTTTTAAGACAGGCTTTTATATTGCTAACCAAATAACAGCCCATGCTCCAAATAGGTAGGGAGAGTATTTGTCTTGTGCTTTGACAGCTTCTTCGGCTTTTTTCTTCTCTGCTTCTTCGGCAGCTTTTTTATCAGAAGCCCACTCGGTTGGTTTGCTTACTACGTCCACAGCATCTAACTTGAATGCTCTCGTAGTTCCATCTTCTGATTCTACCATAAGAGCTTGCTGATCTCTACCCTTTTTATCTTTTACAACATCTTGCTTGGTTTTAACGTTTTCTAAGACTTCTCCAGTCTTCTTAACTGTGACGGTATCTGCAAGTAAAGATACATTCATTGCACTACTTACGAGGCAAATTGTTAGTAATGTTTTTAATTTCATAATTTCTCTTCTTATACATCAGAATTTATTGGAAAGGCTTTGCTTCTTGCGTGAATGCCAAGAAGATTAAGTCTTTTGCTATTACATTCTAGTTAGTTATCTTTTAGGTGAATTTATTATAGAGTTTGTGTTAAGAAAGTATTAC
>JBCCIA010000532.1:0-3895 GCA_039028475.1 Spirochaetota bacterium
CCAATTTTCTCTGTCCTGGAAGAATTTGGCAATGGGATAATAAAAAAGAATCTTTCTTCCAAAAGATTCTGGACAATTTGCAAACAGACTCTCTTTTGCATATGAATTTCATTTTAAACAATACATTAAAGTCGTTATCCGGCGAGACGCTACAGCAAGAACTTCCTACTGGCGAATTACTACCGACAAAAACTCTGGACTATATCACAGAAGAATTTAAAAAATCTGGACTTAGCTACCTTTACCAAGACGAACTCATCGAAAAGTCCATTCTTATCAAAAAAATTGTTACAGATAGCTTGCACTATACAAAATCAGAAAATGATAAAATATCTCCGCTTTCTGTGAAACTAGATCGATTCCTGTTGCATCCCTTTTTTGGTTTATTCGTCTTTTTTGCCTTTATGGCGCTTATATTTCAGGTCTTATTTTCTTGGTCAGAACTTCCTATGCAATGGATAGAGACTGCAACAACTAGCTTTGCAAGCCTACTGCAAAAAAATTTATCCCCTGGACCTTTGCGCTCCTTACTAACGGATGGCATCGTTAGTGGTGTAGGTTCCGTTCTGGTTTTTGTACCCCAGATCACGTTTTTATTCCTTTTTATCAGTATCATGGAAGAATCGGGGTATATGGCTCGTGCATCCTTTGTTATGGATAAAATCATGGGAAAGTTTGGTCTGTCTGGTAAATCCTTTATCCCACTCTTATCTTCCTCGGCCTGTGCCATACCAGGCATCATGGGAGCAAGAACAATAGAAAACCATTCAGACAGAATGATTACTATTCTCGTGTCTCCTTTAATAACCTGCTCCGCAAGATATCCTGTATACATTTTGGTTATTGGTACAGTCTTTCCTTCTATAGAGCTATTGGGTTTTCTATCTTTAAAAGCAATGGTGTTATTTGCATTGTTCTTATTGGGAATTATTACTTCATTGCTATTTGCATTGCTATTTCGCAAAACGTATTTTCGCTCAGAGGCCAGCTACTTTATCTTGGAACTCCCTACCTTCCAAATACCATCGGTAAAGAACGTAGCGCAAACGCTGTACCAAAAGATCAAAGCCTTCCTCACCAATGCGGGGACAATCATTTTATATGCGTCTATCATACTTTGGTTCCTTTCCAATTACCCGCAAAAAACATTGCCTAACGCGATGGGGAAAATGCAAAAGGTAGCAACTCCCATTGAAGAATCGTATGCGGGAAGTTTTGGCAAATTGCTAGAACCTGCAATACAACCCTTAGGTTTTGACTGGAAAATTGGCGTTGCCCTTCTAACTTCCTTTGCCGCGAGAGAGGTGATGGTATCAACACTACATATCATTTACAAGACAGAAGGGGATGAAACTAGCCAAGATCTCAAAACAGCTTTATTGAAAGAGATAGATCCGAAAACCGGAAAACCAATATGGAATGCTCTAACAGGGATTAGCATTTTAATTTTTTTCGCCTATGCGTGCCAATGTATGTCTACCCTGGCCATTGTGAGAAAAGAAACTAACTCTTGGCTCTGGCCAGGCTTTTTATTCTTGTATATGACGACACTAGCGTATTGTAGTTCTCTTTTAGTATACCAAATCGGACGAATGTTCTTATGAGTCTACGAGTCAGCGCGCCTTGGCTTTTTTTTGTGACTTCATAGACTCCGTATACATTTTTACAATGTTTTGTACGAGATCTACAAATTTGCTGTCTTTGATATAATAGAATACCTTATTCGACTCTTTGCGATTCTCCAGAATGCCATTGTCTTTCATTTTACTTAGGTGTTGTGAGGTTACAGACTGGCTTACATTTGTAAACGATGATAATTCCCCCACAGATAACTCCTGTTTACTCAAAGCGTAAAGAATCATCAAACGAACAGGATGTCCAATCCCTTGCACCCCTTTGACTGCGGATTCCAACTGTTTTTTTGTCATTTCAAACTTGAGTTTCGCCATTATTAATCCCTTTTTAAGTTGATTAGATTTTTATCCCTCCGGATGCCTCTAACACGACTCCTGTGATCAAATCATTTTCTACAATAAATTGGGCAGTTTTCGCAATTTCTTCCGCTTCACCAAGCCTACCAATAGGAATGAGAGACTTCCACTTTTCCAGAGCTTCCGGCTTCATATCTTTCATAACCATATCGGTAGCGATAAATCCAGGAGCTATTGCAGCTACACGAATACGAAATCTCTTCAACTCATGTGCCCAAAGCCTAGCAAGAGATGCCACCCCTGCCTTCGCAGCAGAATAATTTGTTTGACCTGGATTGCCATGCATTGCAACAGAAGATATAGGGATTAAGACACCACCGTTGTTTAATTCGGCCATTTGCAAAGCTGCCTCTCTACCGGTTAAAAAAACCCCTGTCAGATTGACATCTATAACTTCTTGCCATTGTGCAAGTGTCATCTTGGAGGTAATTTTACCTGTTTGTCTGTCTGCTTTTAGCAAAAGTCCATCCCTTAGAATCCCTGCATTCAATATTGCTACATCCAAAGATCCAAACCTCTGTACAGTTTCATGCATTAAGTGTACCACATCAGGTTCATTTGCAACATTTGCAGGAATTCCTAAGACCTTTCCACCTTTGTCTTCTAATTGAGCCACAGTTTGTTGTAGAGCTTTCTCGTCTATATCCGAGACTACTACTTTTGCACCCATACCAACAAAAAGTTCCGCCATTGCTTTGCCTAAGCCACTGGCGGAACCTGTAATAACGACCGTTTTATTTGAAATTTCCATATATTTTACGTACTGTTTGCAGGATTTTGTTCTTTACTCCTAATAGATTCATATTCTTCCGTAAAGGGGAGTTCAATTCTGGCAACCGTTTCTTGCGGCTTTGTAATGATGCGAAATAAATTGGGGTCTATGCTTTCGTTTTTCATAAGAATCATTGTCAGCGCAATGCCTAAACCAGCCCCTTCCGTATTGTCCATATTGTCCATGTAAAACTCTGCAATATCGTTGTATTCCATCGCTTTTTTCATTTTTTCGCGCAATCTAACTTCTTCTTCTTTGATAACAGGTGTATTATTGATTACTTCTACATACATTCCCGGAGCTTGGAAGAAAAAATTTACCTGGACATATATCCCTCGTTTTTGGCATTTTCTACCATACTCCTCCGCCATAGAATCTGAAAATTCATTCTTGAATAAAACGATGCCCTTTGTATAATCTTCTGGATTGCTAATATTCAATCCATGATCTTCGAAAAAAATTCGCTTTTGGTTCGCTTTCGAGGCGTTGATGGCGAGTTCTTTGGTTATTGTATACAGCATATCCGTAAACTGGTTTTTGGAATGCTTTTGTAAGATAGCTTTGACAATACTTAGTAGGTAGCGTTCAAACTCAGCATTGATTTTAGAAGATTTTATGGATAGTTTTTGTCGATTCGCAACAAGTTTTGTGATTCTGGCTTCAAGTTTCGGGGAAATTTCAATCATGTACTGTGCTCATTTATAAAGTTTTTTTTAGTAAATCGGAAAAACAAAAAATAGTCAAGAAATTTCTTATTTAAGAAATAGTATTTATTATTTGCATATTGCTTATAGTATTGACATGTGTTCCTTTTGGCAGAAAGTTTTCATAAAATTGTAAGGAACAAACTTCTTTTAGGAATTACACTTTACGATTCTATGGCTTGCAAAAAACTTTCTTTTAATGGGAATGCATAGAGTTGCCCAGAATGGCATACAGGCCTTATTTCACGCCAGTCTTCCTATTTCCTTCATTGCCAGTATTTGGTGCTATTTGTCATTACAACAGGTAGCTTTCACAAAAGCATATCCTTGTATAGGCTTCCTGTTTTGCAATACCTTTTTAGTCTACAATCTAGACAAATTAAAAGATGCTAATAATCTAGACAAAGTCAACCTGCCCAAACGCTCAG
>JBCCIA010000533.1:0-3890 GCA_039028475.1 Spirochaetota bacterium
AGTATATTTTTCAATAAAAAAGTCTATAAAATTCCAAGATAATAGCAAATAATAATCTGGCGGTTCCTGAATCGTTTTTTCATCTACAACTGGGATATGAGAACCTGGTGCATACCGACCTACTTTATATGGATTGATTTCAGTAAGACATTCGACCAGTTCAGGACCAATACCATAGTAATTCAGAAGTGCATTTCCCTTCATAGGAGCACCAAGCCCAAACACACGCTTTCCTGTTTTTTTAATCTGATGTAGCAACCCCACAAGTTCCTGTTTATTTTTTTCTACACGTTTAGAAAAATCAAGATATGTCTGTAGCCTATCTAGTTTAGCATGTTTTTCAGCTGCAATCGTTTCAGTGATATTTTTTGTTGTAGGAAAACAAGAGTTTTCTCTACCAACATATAGCACAAAAGAACCACCATGAATAGGATAGAAGTCGATATCTATTAGTCGCAAACCGTATGTGGAAAAAAGGCTTTGCAGAGGGCGAATCGAGTGAATCATTGTATGTTCATGGTAAAAATGGTCAAATTGAACCTTCTCAATCAGTTCTTTGAGATACACACATTGGCAGCAAAAAATTGTATCATCTCTCATTATAATATCTAAGCCCTGGACAAAACTGTGAATATCTTCTACATGATAAAATACAGCAGTAGCGGTAATCAGATCAGGATAACCGCCCAGTTCTCTCATCGCTTCAGCACTGGATCTATTCCAAAATGTCTCAAAAACAGTAATTCCCGATTTTCGCGCTAATGCACCGGTACGTTTGCATGGATCCATGCCCAGCACACGCATTCCACGCTCACGAAATTTTAATAGCAAAGTTCCATCATTAGCTCCGATATCAAGTATAAGACTATTGGGTGTAATATTGAATTTTGTTATTATATCATCTACAAGTTGCTGAAAATGTACAACTACTGGTTGGTTTAAGCATGTGATGTAGGGATGGTTGGTAAACATGCTATTAACGGAAGGAAACTCTTCTAATTGTACCTGCCAACATTGGGTACAAACCATCATAACACAGGGATAGAACTTTTCATCATCAAATTCATCTAGACTTGGGAAAACGTTCCCATTTGGTTGTTTACCAAGATCCATAAATCGTTCCATCTTTGAACTACCACAGTTCATACAATAAATATTTTTCATAAGCAACTTCTGGTATGATTAGAACACCTGAAAAGGTTATCCCTTACCCTCCCCGGATAAACCTGAAGGGATTGGTAGGTGAATGTTCCATCGAGTCTAACACTGGGTGGACGAATGTCTTTTGAAAAATCTAGGTCGATAGCTTGGATATACGAGGGGTCTAGAGCCAACGCTTTGGCTATTTCACAGGCAAATTGATGGCGAGACATGGCTTCAGAGCCTACACAGTGAAAAATACCTTGACTATTTTGATTGATAATTTGATGGACCATTGGAAATAGATCTCCGATCCATGTTAAACAATTTATAAGGTTTGTGAAAGCGAAAAAATTTTGCTTAGATGCCAATGTCTCACAAACCAAGTTTATAAAGTCTCCAGGAAAACCATAGAGTTGTGCTGTTCGTATTATAGCATAGTCAGAAAGCCTCTCTTGGATAAGTTTTTCACAAGCTACTTTGTCTATACCATATTGGGTTGTTGGACAGGGAAGATCATTCTCTTGCCAGAAGGAATCATATTTGCCAAAAACATAATCGGAGGAAAAAAATATCATTCGAGTTTTAAGTTCCAAGCATGCTCTGGTTAAAATCTCTGTAATACCATAATTTATGGAATGGGCAACTTCTTTGTTTTGTTCACAAAAGAGAAGGTTTTTTTGTGCGGCTAGATGTAGGATCAGATCAGGGGTATATTCCTTTAGCAAATGGTATACTTTAGCTTCCTCTCTTAAATCAGCAGAAAGAATATTTTTGCACCGAACCATATCTACAGGTATTAGTTGGTAACTAAACGTACGCAGATACTTGCTGAGTTCCTTACCAATGGATCCCGCAGCACCAGTTAAAAGTATCCTCATAAACCAAATGACTAGCTGTTTGTAAAAACGACTGTCCCCAACAAGAAGTTTTTATTTTTTCTAAATTCTTTCAATGTATTTATTGGATCAATTCTATTTCATAAATTCGCATAACATCATGGTGCAATGCTTTTTCAAAGACAAACCGGTAATAACGAGCAGTTTGTTGTTTTACGAGAGAAAATTGGCGTGATTCGTTGACAGACCAGTCCGTAAAATTTTTTTGCGTATCCACAAGCACCCAATTTTTTTGATCTTTGGATGCAAATAATTTCCAAGTACTAGGCATTCTACTTGCCAACTCACCGCTAGAAAACTTATAAGTTGCTAGTACTTTGAACTTTGGATACTTTATATCTAATGTAATAGGTTGTAAAATAGATGCCTCCCAAAAATCATTTGGATTTGTACTTTTATCGAAAGCCTTGTAAATGCCATATTGACTTGAGCTGACAGGATGAGCGTTTATAGTTGTATCATGAATTACCATGTTATGCATATCAATTAAAAGAGTGTCAGGAGAAACTTTAGAAGTAGGTGGCATACCCGTGCTGGATGTAACAATAATCTTATTGCTTTTTAGAGAGTGGTGTGTATCAAATTCTTCTAATCCGACAGGGGCAACCTGTAATAAACTTCTATCTTTATCTCTAAATAGTGGCATCAAAGCAGCCCTGACTATCCACGGAATATTATTTGCGGTAGAAGTACTGTTAAAATTGATTGTATCACCTATAATGGGAAGTCCGTTAAATCCCTTATTGCCGGTGTATTGAATGACGTGGACGTGAGAAGGCAAACCAAATCGATTGACATGATTTAAGAGTAAGGACTTCACAAATAAGAATTCAGTTAGGCTATTTTCTGCTGATTTTTGGATAGTTCTATGAGTTGTATACCCCAATCCTAAGAGTAGCAAAATGATAGAAGTATAACCCAATACTAGGTTTGGGTTTCTCCATTGCTTTTTTTCCAGAAAATGATTTGCAATCCATTCTATATGTTTCAGAAAAAGCAACACGAGTATGATAGCAGTCGGTAAAACCATTCTAAACATAGAATGTCCGCCTTTAGCAAGTACGTAAGGTGTAAGTGTAGCTATAAAGGTTGCAATATAGACAATAGCTATTAAAATGATTTGTTTGAGTTCACGGATTGTAAACTGTTGGTTTACTGTTTTTTTTAGAACAAACAGTATACTACTCAGAAAAAACACTAAGATTAATGTATCTGCTCCCCAACCCTCCTGGTAAATATCCCATAAACCAAAAACTTTAGAAAATTCATTTGTGAGTAACTGTACTAGTTTTAGGATTGGATTGCTACTCAACTCAAATTTATAGATACTTAACTCTTGGTAAGACTTAATAAGGTGTGGATAGGTTTGAAATGTCCATTTCAGCAATACAAATTTATGCAAAACAAAGTAAGAGATACAAGCCAATGCAAATACAGTATAGTTTACGATAGTGGTGTGTAATATAGTTGGTATTTGTTTCTTTTCCACAAAAAGGAGAAATGCAATAAATGGCGCAAAAAACACCATTGCCCAAGCTGGATGTATAAATAGAGAACCGGTTAGAAGAACAAATGATACAAGAAGTAAACTTAAATTTACTCTTTTTTGTTCTAAAGATACTTGGACTGTTATTCCTGCAACAATAGCTAGCAACAAACCAACAAAAAGTGGAGCTGCCGAAGCCCAAAAAATTCCACTTTGAAAACCAGGTAACAACGCAATGAGAAGAACAATCGTGAAGGCAAGAATTTTTGCTATACCTAAGCGTAATAAATATTGATAATTCCGCTCCTTAAAAATCAAGGAACCAAAGGTCAAATTTTGAGCTTCTAATGCGCTTTGCAAGTCAA
>JBCCIA010000534.1:0-3876 GCA_039028475.1 Spirochaetota bacterium
ACAAAAAGTAAGATAAAGCCAAAAGAAATGTAGAAAACTGTTTTATCAATCGTTTGATCTTTCATTTTTTACGAAAATGTAGAATTCCCCAATTCAATTGCTCTTTTTTCCCAGCCTCGATCCAATGTTTTAGGCCGGTTTTCATTTTTTCTAGGTATGCCTTACTGCATACCCTCTGGATTTCCTCATAACGCTCATTGATTTCTGCGAGGATGTGGCTGTAGTGGAATACTAAGTTTTGTGACAAGTCTATGACGGTTAGTTTCTCAAAACCTATTTTCTCTGCAATTTTCTCATAATAATCATACGAACCCATACTATCTAAGTGGATCCTATCTAGCACCGCTTGTAAATGTTCCTTACTTGCATTGGGACTTTGCATAGGGTCTGTAAAGATAAACTCCCCACCTGATTTTAGTACACGATAGACTTCTGTTAATACTTTCTCACGATCGCCACTGTGTAGAATGGCATCTTGTGACCAAGCAATGTCAAAACTGGTATCTCTGAAGGGAAGATCTTCAAAGCTACCATCTATGACTTCTATCTTTGAGTCGAGACCTTGTTCGCTATTGTAGTTGCGATTGCGGATATTTTGTTCTTCGCTAATATTTAAACAAGAGACTGAATAACCTGATTTTGCTAAAAATCTTGCAGAGCCACCGTAACCAGCACCGATGTCAATGACTTTCCCATTTGTTTGTGGAAGGGTTTGCAATTGCTTTACCATTGCCTCTACTGTTTTGCGACTAGCCTCAAAAATAGATTCCCCAGATTCTTGTGCGTAAAGACCAATATGAATATCTTCCCCACCCCAAACATGGTAGTAAAATTGATCGGCATCACTGCTGTTGTAATACGTTCTTGCTGTGTCAACAACCGAAGGATAAGATTCTTTCATGGATGGAGCCTCACTCACTGTCGTACTCATTGCCATAGTATTTTTCTGCAACATGGACAAAAAAGTCAGGTTCCTCTTGCCTATAGGTTTCTTGGAAATCACCGTACGTGGTAGTTTTCTGAAACCCTACATCATGTAACAATTTCCTAACATAGTTTTTTCGTAGTGGAAACATGTTTAAATTGTATTTAGAGCCATCAGGAAAGCGATATACAAAACGTGCCAAGCCTTCATCAATATGCTCTGGCTCTGCTGTGACGTTGTCACCAGCATATTATTAAATATGCTTTGATTGGAATCCATGGTCAAGAATAATATCATAATTTCTTTGATCCATAATTAAGACTCCATCATGTCTAAGAACTGCATAAAACTCAGCTAAGGCTTTTCTCCTATCTCTCTCACTAAACAAATGCGTGAAGGAATTGCCTAAACAAATAACAGCATCGTATTTACCATGGATATCCTTGTTGAGCCATCTCCAATCCGCTTGTATACATGTAAGAACATGTTCCCTTTGCATAGCGTTTTCAAAAGCTTGGCTAAGCATTGGCATACTACCATCGGCACTAGTGACATCAAAGCCGGCTTCTATCAGACGGATAGAATGAAAACCAGTACCTGTCGCAACATCTAAGACTTTCTTTGCCCCTCTTTTTTTAAGTTCGTCAATGAAAAATTGTCCTTCGCCTTTTGCACGTGCATTCCAATCGATCAATTCATCCCATTTTTCAACAAAAGATTGTATATATTCTTTTTTATAATGCCCTGTTTCGCGTTTGGCAATGGGGTTATCTCCGTAATCTTGTGCTTTTGAATTCATAAACTCTCCTTCACTCAATTCGTAAATATAGGTTTGGTAAAAATTAGACAGATCTACAGAAGTAGAAACCACATTTTTGTAGCTTTTACTATAATTAGGCAGTAGAATTTTACAAAACTCTACTGTTAAAATGAATAATTAGACAAATCGCTTTACGTTATTTTGTTCTACTTTGACCATAGTTTCTAAAAAGGCTCATTTTTACAAATAAAAAAATTAAAAATTACAAACCCTCCGTAAGAATGAAGTCACAAATAGCAGTTAACTATTCCTTTTATATTTATAAAAGGCTATAGAAGTTGTTAAAATAGCTTGTAGAAGTGGAAAGGAGAAGGAAAATGTGTTTTTTCCTTCAATGTTAGGATAGAAAAAATCATCCAAAGCTCGAATTCCTAACAGATGCAATGTGGAAGGGATGAGTAGATACAATAGAGCCAGATAGACGATTGTAGCAATATCTCCCCTTTTTGATTTTGGAGATGCGTTACTTAAATACAGAATGCCTATATCTCGTAAGAGAAAAGAGAGTAAGCTCAATGTAAAAAATGTGGGATTGTTCGTTAACCAAGATGAACCATTTGTGATTGTAGAATAAATGCCTGATAATAAATATAGGATAGCTGTAATTGCGCTAATCACCAGAGTTACTAACCATAGCGGAATGTTTTCGGACAAATCACGTAAGTTTCCTGTCTTTAAAGAAGTGTAAACAATTTTTAAGGCTACAATATCTTTTGATTCATTGAATGCCATAAAAAAGCATATACAATGGTATGCGGTGTAAATCAGCAATAGTGAAGGCATACTATGAATAAGCCCCTCTTTTGATAAATCAATGGAGGCTGTAAAGCCAATAATGTAAATTGCTAGAAACAAGAGAAATCCTACCCATACAATAGCTCCATTGCTGTAGTTCAGTTCTTTTCTCATGCAACGAAACAAACTGGTAAAGCTCCACACAAAAAAACAAAGCAAGGAAAATAGGTAAAAATTTTCCCATGCGTATGTTGTGAAATACCAGTGTAAGGTTGTTGTAAGATCTTGCGAGATAGTTTGGATCGAGAATCCTAGTAAAGCAAACGATAGTGCTATTCCGAGAATATAGTAGTAGGTCCCACTGATTTTTTCTTGGTTTCTCTTTTTTTGGATACCTAAAATACTAATCGATAATACGAAACTATGTGTCAAGATAGCACTTAATAAACTATGTCCTAATAACATTATGTATTTATGTGTATCTTGCAAATGCAGTGAACAGTAGACGTACAAAGCAATGCAGTAAATACAACCATACCAAGGAAACATAGTACTACCAAATAGTTTCCCAATCGCTAATTCAAAAGGCCTTATCAATGTCAATCTCTGGTTGTCCCAGGTTCTTTCATTTACTTCATGAATTACTGCATCCGCAACTTGCTTGTTCCCCCATATGTGCAACAAGAAAAAAATCATTCCACCAGAAGCATAGAGAAGTGTAGAATAGCGAGAAGAATCTGGTATCCCTACCAATAGAAAAAGTAGACCTAATATAATGGGCATCATAAAGATTCGATTTGGTGTTAGCTCGATCCAAAAGTTTCGTGTAAGCTCAGCATTGATTTGACTGATTTTCATACTTATTTTTCTCCGATGATGCGTAAATATTCTTGTTGGATGTTTGTCTGGAAGGTACTAAATTCAGTAATGGGAAGGCCTGCAATAACCATTTTTTGCAAAACAGTCCTTTTACTTTCTTCGTTTCCATAAAACTTGACTAGTAGTACTTCACCATCTATATCGATTTCATTCATTTCTAAATTTTCTTGCAAAAATGCCTTTACTTCTTGCAAATCTTGTAAGGATTGAATTTGGAGTATGGATTCTGAGTCAGAATTTGCTGCAATCATCTTATTTGTGTTTTCAATGATTCTTCCTTGCTTTATCACTAACAGTTGGTTTGCATATTCATTGAGTTCTGCAAGAATGTGCGAAGTTACTAAGATAGTCATTCCTTCTTTATTTAAGTATTTGAATAGATTTGCCAGACCTATGCGAGCTTCTGGATCTAGACCGGAAGCTGGTTCGTCCAGAATTAATATTTCTGGATTATGGATAATCGCTTGGCCAATCGCAACTCTTTGTTTCATACCTCTTGACAAGTTATTGATCCTTG
>JBCCIA010000535.1:0-3860 GCA_039028475.1 Spirochaetota bacterium
ACAATTAATAATGTCTTTGTCGGCTATGGCACCAATACATCACACAACTCCTTCAATTTGGGAATGCGTGCCGTTACTGGTGGGGCGATAGTAACAATCGGTGTCACCAATAGTTTAACCTCAAGTAACCTAACGATTGATCTCAATACTTGGACACATACCTGTGGAACTTATGATGGTACGAAAGCTAGGATCTATGTCAATGGACATTTGACACAAGAAACAACTGTTTCTAGCTGGAATACCATACTCAGTGGCAACCTCTACATTGGTAGAGGTTCCGGTCCAGATACCAATACACTATTTACAGGCAAAGTTGCCGATGTTCGCATCTACAACCGAGCACTCAACGATAGTGAAATCAACATGCTCGCTGAAAACGGTGAAGCTACCGGGATGGTGGCTTATCTTCCGTTTGACAACGGCTCTACTGACGAAAAAGGACCAACTGGATTGAGTTTATTGACAACTGGGGGAAGCCCCAGCAATACTACAGGAAAAGACGGAGATACAGATGGGGCCAAGAATCTTGGTGACACTATCTACTATGATTACGAAACAACCGGTTTGCCCACCGGTAGCAATGCCCATACTTACTGTGCCTGGGGAAAGATAAATAGCCTAAATACTAAGGATAGACTGACACGATTTGGTACTGGTAGTCCCGGACAAACCGTTGGACTTACACTCTCGGACAATGGGACTAAAGTAGGTTATTCGAGTTGGGGTGATAATGTTGAATACACAACCCCTGTAACGGTCCCAACTGGGGAGTGGGTTCATCTCTGTGGTAAATACGATGGCACTACGGCTTCTTTGTACTACAATGGCAAACCTGTAGCTTCGGCAGCAAAAACCTGGGATATAGTAAATTCCGTGTTTCGTATCAGTGCAAATTCAGCAGATGGTTTCATTGGTTCCGTAGACGATGTTCGTATCTACAACAATGCACTCTCCGATTCACAAATCCGCTACCTTGCTATACGAGTCCCGCATGGTCTGACCTACTACCTCGATTTTACTGGAGATACCAACGATATCAGTGGATTTGCCCAGAATGCAAGCAATAGTGGTGCAACGGCAACAACAGATAGGTTTGGCGAAGCAAATAGCGCGTATAGCTTTACCGGCAGCGAAACGATTACTACAGCCCTCGCCGATTTGCAAAGGGGCATTCCCATAGAAAGCAATCGCAGGACAATTTGTTTTCGTTTTACCATTTCCAGTACTCCTACAGCAGGTAGTTCCTATTCCTTATTCTCTTACGGAGTCAGCTCAAGCTTCAACAACGTGATTATGCGTTATGTCAAAAACGGATCTGGGATCAATAAAATTCAATTCAATGCGGTTAGTTCAGGACAGAATATTGATTATACTGTACCTATTGCTACTTGGACCCATGTTTGTGGTGTCTACAGCAACCACAACCCCAAAATTTATGTCAATGGCACCCTCCAAACACTTTCTTCTTCCAATGCAGGCGTTTGGAATACAGTTTTAGATTCCATCATTTTAGGGCAAGATCACCAGGGGAAACTAGACGATGTACAAATTTACAACCGCACCCTTTCGGCTTCTGAAATCCAAGCAGTATATGGACAGTAAAATGCAGACTATGACTAACAAACTAGCACCAACCTACCAAGAACCAAAAACATTGCAAAATAGAAGAGAACAAATCGTATCTGTATCGCGGATCATCATTTTCTCTTGGCTTTGCAGTCTTGTATTTTTTGCAGACTGGTGGAACTTGCAGATTAATCATTTCTACAGAGTCCTAGTGGATTTAGGTGTATTTACAAGCAACTTGGCGGAACCTCTGGCAGTTATCATTTGCTTTCCCCTATTCATAGGTATGTTCAACTATTTTGCTAGCAGAGTTCCCTCTCTAGATGTCTGGAAAGTAGAAGGAGAAACACAGAAAAAGCCAAATATTGTCAGCTCGTGGAAAAAAGAGTTTCGACTCAGACTGGGAATCCTTAGAACCTTGCTCTACATAACCCCTATCTTGCTATTTGAAATCCTACGTTCGCAGTTTTTTGCCCACAAAGTTCCAGTACAAGCACCTGGAGCACTGGAACTTTTGGCAGGAGTCTTACTAGCTCTATTTGTGTATGATGTCTTATTTACGGTTGGGCATCTGGCTATGCACAAAGTAAAAAAATTGTACAAATGGCACGCTCCCCACCACTCTAACAAAAACATCCAAGCCGTTGATACGATCGAACTCTCTTTGCCAGAAGCGGCTGGAGAAGTTTTTATCAGTATCCTGGCTCTAAACCTCACTTTTGCCCATCCACTGACTCGGTTGGTATATGATATCGTAATTGTCTACTTGCTTGTTGAACTTCACTCAGGCTACAACTTGCCCCTCTCTCTTCACTCTCTCTTTCCTAAGATATTTTATGGTGGCAAACAACACTATGACCACCACTGCTACGGTGCTCCGTATTATTGTAAATTCTTCTCACCATTGGATAAGGTGCTACATTCTTTTAATAATATACAAAGAGGAGAAACAGCCGGTAGGAAAAATTCATGATTCGCTGCGATTTTTTGTGTTACGCAAAGTAAGGCTTCCATTTTAGTGGAAATTATGGCTAATTTCGAAGTAGACAAAAGAGAACTCAAAGGTGGAATCGCCGCCTATGTTGGTATCCAGACCAATTCGCAAAATTCCGTAACTCGCACGCAGTTATTAGAATTCCAAAGCATCTTACAAGAATTAGATGCTGACCCTACCGTGCGAGGCATAGTCCTTCACTCTGAAAATGAAAAGTTTTTTTGTAATGGTGTCGACGCAGCCAATATCGCACAAACTCCTAAAGAAAACTTAATGGAAGAAATGGGAGAAATTGTCAAATTTTTTGTTTTTCTTACAAAAATCTACAAACCAATGATCACACAAATCGGTGGCTACGCTATGGGAGGAGGAGCTGTAATGGCACTTGCTTGCGACTATCGTTACATGCTGCAAGGAAAGGCGAGAATCTCGTTTACAGAAGTTTTCTTTGGCCTTCCCCTGCCAGGAGTGTTTATTGACAAGATCAAAGAAACAGTTCCTCCCCAGTATGCGGCTGATTTGATTTATGGTGCAAGCTATAAAGCTCACGAAGCTAAAGAAATTGGCTTTATCGATGGTGTGAGTGAAAGTGCCAGCGACTTAGAAAGTACAGTACGTAAAAAGATGGAAGCTATCTTTCGCATTCCCAGTTCTGCCTTTGCCAAAACCAAAGAATCAAGAAATATCATACTCTTGCAAAATGAAAAAGAACATATGGAAGCGATGGCAAAAAATTTCACTACTCCAGTCATACAGACCAATCTCTACGAAGCCATGCAAGCGTTTGTAGACAAAAGAAAACCAAATTTTCAGTAATAGAATTGATGAAAAGTTTCTTTTCTTTAGTCTCAGAACTTTTTCTATGGTTGTTTTTTTTAGCTGCTATACCAACTATGTACGTCGTGATCCAGCTAATAGGTTACTTTGCTCTTTCTTATTTTGATACTGTTTGCGGTTATTCTTTTTCATCCTCAAGTAGTCAAATAAGCAGCAATTACTTTTGCCCAAGCAAATATAACCTTTATACGATAGTCTTTTCTAGTTTCACTTCGCTGGCAGCAGCCACGTTAGTATCCCTAGGTTCCCTTTTGTGTCCAAGTAGTGATAAGAATATTCCGATTGTTATTTATATTATAGGAGCAATATTCACAATTTACATGATGGATCAAATGTTTAAATCCTCCTATAACTCGTATATTTCATTCTCTGTAATAATTGTGGGCATTGCCACACTTATTACAGGTTTAATTGCTACAATTTATATGTACAAATGGCTAGCAAAAAAATAATATTCGCT
>JBCCIA010000536.1:0-3815 GCA_039028475.1 Spirochaetota bacterium
ACCTTCTATTGCTAAAAAGTTCAAGTTTTGCACTAAATTCGTTAAAGTCTCTTTATAAAGGGCGTTTAATAGGTCTTCTTTGTTTTTAAAGTAGCGGTATATCGTACCTGCTGCGACATTTGACTTCTCTGCTATCAATGCCATAGAGCTGCCTTCAAAGCCAAACTCATCCATTACCTGCAAAGTAGCTTCTAATATATTAGAAATCTTCTGATTTTGTTTTTCAAGTAATGGTGACATAACCTTCTCCATTTAATTGCAAAAATAAAATTTGTAAAGCAAAAATTATTAACTGGGTGATTGTTCTTGACGCCCAACCTGTTTGTCCACATTCATTTCTTGTATTTATGAGTAGAGTTGTACTAAAGGTAATTTGTCTTTTGTGTATTATTATTTTACAGCAGTGCGCAAGTTCTTATGTGAAAAATCGTAAAAATGATGCAATAGATGTGTTTCATGCTGGTGTCGAATTGCCTGCCTATGGTTTTGGCTTACGCTTTGGACCCCTCGCTTTGGGTTTTTTGTTTATTGGTGGTGAAACGGAAATGGGAGCGAAAGATAAAGGAGAGGGTTGGGGAATGCGAGGAGGATACCTAGGCAAATACAAGTCACAGCAATTGATTTTTGGCTTACTGGGAGGAGAGAGGTTTCATAGTTTAGAACTTGTATTGGACGAAAAACAAAAACCTAGCTTTGACAAACATGGTTTACCAGAACTTAAAAGTTCGCGAGATATGTTGAAAAGCCACAACATGCGTTATCTAACTTTTTACGATGATCCGCCTTTTGAGAGAAGAAAGCGTAAAAAAGAGCGAGTTCGAAGGCATTATATCGAAGAGTTTGAGAAGAATAATCCAGATAGTTTGGCATTGCAATACATCCCTCCAGAAGAATTGAAACCATATGGTTATCCTAAGACATTCTTATACCAATTCGATTTTGTTTTAGGGGCTGGAGTCGCTGTTAGGGGAGGTTTCAATATAGCAGAGTTCACTGATTTGCTCTTGGGAACCTTAGGAGCTGATATCCTGGAGGATGACTTGGATCAATCGGAGGAAGAATAGAAGTGTTCCTGTTCTTTACCTAGGTATTCTAATTTCATAATGCTTAAGTCGTCACTCAAAAAGTCACCAGAAGTCATGTAATTAAAGATCTTGTCTAAATTGGCATCTTTCTTTTCTACAACATCCAGGAACTTTTCCAACTCGCTATCAATTTTAGAACTTCCATCGTCTTGCTTCATAACCCAATCGTCTTTACCATCTGAGCCTAAAATCAAAATATCTCTAGGCTGCAAAACAGTAGTATAGTATTCAGTAATGGTTTCTATAAAAGGTGTACCCATTTTTCTTGTAACAATTTCTGACTCCAGAAAACTTGCTTTTCCGTCTCTGTATAAAATGGTAAAGGGGTGCTCAGCATTGACATAGTGCATTTTTCCTGTCCTATCATTTAAGATTCCTAAAATTCCTGATATGTACATAGAACCATCAAAACTTAGGAATAGTGTATGAATTTCATTAAAACAATCTAACAACCAACTTTCTGGCGAATACTTTTGTATTTCTTCACTCAACTTGGTTCGATTGATATATGCATTGTAAACAGTCCCTAAAACTAAGACACCACCAGCACCTTGGATCGATTTACCCATTGCATCGGCGTTGATAAAAACAGTATATTCTTCACCTTGTAGTACGATAGAGTCAGCGATGCAAATGTCTCCTCCTATTTCAACAATGTACTTCTTGAAAGGGAAACGTGTTTTTTGTCGCATGCGAAAATTGACTTTTACCAGTTCACTCTGTACAAGATTTACTGTCAAAGGTTCAATGAGCAAAGATGTAAGGAAATAATCACCGTCTTGTTTCAGTTTTAACTGATTGATCTTTTGTAAGCTGTCTAATAGCTCAGTATTTTTACCGTGTAGTTGGATATAAATTGTGTAGATCATTGCATTTACAGAAATGCTACCTAGCGCGATTAAAAGGAAAGAAACTAGAGAGGGTAAAAATTCTGGATAAAAAGTTGAACTGGATGCGGTGACGCTGATGAGAGGAATTACATTCCAATAGGTTAATAGAATCAGTACTAGGTAGTTTAACAGGCCAAAATACACTGCAAATAGTCCGCGATTTTTATTTAAGTCAGCAGAGCTTAATGCAGTTACTATAACATAGCCCATGATGGCACTGGAATACATGGCACCTGTTAAAAAAACAAAGGCTGAAACCATGAAGACATCTAAAACGGAAGCAATATACCATAGCTTTGAATATTTTTCATAAATAGAATATTTGAATTCAACTATAAACCACCAGGCTAGAGAGGGAACTATATGGAAGAAAGGAATATAGCTGTGAGAAGGTATATTCTTAAAGTATAAATACATGAATAATATACTCGCTAGGACGCGAACGATATTCGAAGGCCTGGACGCCTTGATCCCTTTCTTTTGTTCTTCTGTCATACTATTAACGGAGGTTTAATTAGTAGAAAGGGAAGAAAGTAATAAATCTACAATTTTTTTTATTTTTTCGCGGCCGGAACGATTATAAAGATCTCTAGCTTTTTTTTCTTGGTTGGAAATGAGAAGTTGGATTGAGTTTTGCGAAACTTTATAAAAATCTTCCCAATTGTTTAAAAAAGTATCTATTGTATCTTTAATATTAGGAGAATTTTGAATGAATGTTTGTTGGGATTCTAAAAAGTCATTTATTTCAATATACACATCTGAAAGTTGTTGTTGTAGGTTTTTAGCAAACTGAATGTCATCAGAAAACACTGCCATAACAACAATCCCTCTGCTATTTAGTATCTTTTCAATTAGATCTTCATAAAACTTTTGCTTTTCACTTACCTCTTTGAAATTGGAAATTTTGAATTGTGATATGAGTGAGTTTAAAATTCTACTAACACCAAATGTAGAAGTTACCACATCATTGATACTGTCTATGCTACTTGCTTGTGAGTGTAGGGAGTTTAGAATCGACTGCGAGTCTTGGATGAATTTTTGCATTAGTTCGTTGGTTTGGCTCAACAGATCAACTATCATAAGGATACTGATTTCTAAGTTCTTCAAGGAATAGGTAAATTCTCTAGAATCGTTCATTACCACTTCTATCGAATTACTGACATCTTTGTAGTTTCGGTCGGCTTTTTCTATTTCAATTTGTGCTCCTTCGGCAAATTCTACGGAAGCCGTAACATTTAACTCCGTCAGTTTAGCCTGTTGTTTCATACCATTCGCTGATTCTGCAATCAACCTAGAGACTTTGGAATTTTTTCTGGCGAGTTTTCCCATTTCTTCTGCCACAACTGTAAAACCTTTACCATTTTCTCCAGCATGAGCCGATTCGATCTCTGCATTTAGTGCAATCAAGCCGGTATTTTTGGAAACATTGATAAGTTCTTCCGCAACAGAAGTAATAGAACCATAGTTTTCCCATAACTCTTTGATGGTGTTATTCAGTTCACGATTCTGCTCCACCAACTCGGAAATTAAGAAAACGCTACTTGACATTACCTCACTACCATTTTGTACTTTTTGTCGGATTAGTTCAGAGGCATCTTGGATACTCGAATTCTTTTCTACCATTCTTTTGCTCTGGTAGCGAATTTCATCTAATTCGGAAGATATATTGGTAATTTCAGCAGACAGGTTTTCCATGTTTTTGAGAAACGCTTCTGTCGTGGTACGAATCTTCATTGCTTGTTGTGTTAAATTATTGGAAGACGACAGAAGCGTTTCTCAAAAACATGGAAAACCTGTCTGCTGAAATTACCAATATATCTTCCGAATTAGATGAAATTCG
>JBCCIA010000537.1:0-3813 GCA_039028475.1 Spirochaetota bacterium
GCCATTTATCGTAAAATTCTTTCCTTAAACCCTGATCTAAAAGATTTTCAAGAAAAACTAGATGCTTCCGTCTATGAAAAAAGTGAAGAACTACGGAAAAAAGGCAATCGATTGCAGAATGATAAGAAGCCCTTTGCTGCGATTAGAGCCTACAAAGAATCGATCAGTACCTACTCATCCAACCAAAAAGCAAAGGCAAACCTAAGCCAAGCCATATCGCAAGAAAGACAGAAACTCAGCGTCTATATGAACCAAGGTAAGAATTCCTATAAAAAAAGGAAATATGACAGCGCAATCGAAATTTTTAGCAACATTCTTTTAATCGACCCTTCGAACAAAGCAGCCAACGGGTATCTCTACAACGCAAAATTAAAGCGCGATGCTTTGAAACGCTTATTAGAGTGCAACCAGCAAAACACAGACTGTTCCCTGTGGAAAAAATAGGTGTCTAGATGAGAATTGTATATAAGCTAATACTAATGATTACATTTGTGGTAGCATTGTGTGCAATTCCTATTTCTTTCTTCGCGATTCGTAAAAGCCAAGCAATCATTTTAGACAAAACTTTTGAACTCTGCAAAAACACGGCGAATAATATTGTCGCTGTTGCTAGAGACGAACTTTTCTTAGACAATGTCTACCAAGATACATCTAACTTTTTACAGAAAATTAAAAAGTCCCAATTGAAAGCCTTAAAAAATATTTATATCATCAATGTGTATGGCAAATATGTTGTCGAGATGAATACGGAGAAGAAAGATTCATCCCTTACTACAAAAGAGCTAGAATATTTCAAAAATATCGACAAAGAAACCTTAGATGAAATTACTTTAGAGAAGGCAAATGTTTTACGCTTTTCTTACCCAGTTTTTTTAGATGAAGAAAAAAAAATGCGTATTGGCATGGCAGTTCTAGACTTTGATAAGGAAGAGTTGTACCAACCAATTCGTGACATACAGTATTTCATTTATATCTTAGGGTTTATTATCTTTGTCATTGCTGTAATGGTTTCTGTTTTTACAGCAGTCCTCTTGACGAGACCTATACGCAACCTTTCGGCAGGTGTCAATGTGTTTGCAAATGGCAATTTAGACTACAGGATCAATATTTCCTCTTCCGATGAAATTGGTAAGCTGGCTAGCTCTTTCAACAATATGGCCAATAGTCTCGAAAAAGCGGACGAGTTGAAAGAAAGCTATATCCAGGCTTACCAAAACTTTGTGCCTACCGAGTTTGTCACTTTTCTAGACAAAAAGTCTATTTTAGATATTACCTTAGGGGATCAAATCCAGAAAGAAATGAGTATCTTATTTTCAGACATTCGTTCCTTTACCACCATTTCAGAGACCTTGACTCCAAAAGAGAACTTTAACTTTATCAATTCTTATTTGAGCCGTATGGGACCAATCGTTAGAGACCACGAAGGGTTTATCGACAAATACATCGGTGATGCGATTATGGCTTTATTTTCCGGCTCTGTCAACCAAGCCATTGACGCTGCGATTGCTATGCAAGTTTCCATCATAGAATACAATAAATTCCGCAAAAATAGCGGTTACGTTCCTATCCAAATCGGTATTGGCATCCATACGGGAAATCTAATGTTAGGAATCATTGGTGAGAACAAGCGGATGGAGGGAACCGTTATTTCGGACTCGGTAAATTTAGCTGCCCGTTTAGAAAGTCTAACCAAAGACTATGCGGCTAAAATTATTATCAGTGAAAGTACCTTTGCAAAGGCAACCGATATCGATAAATACAAATTCCGTATGTTGGGCAACGTGAATGTCAAAGGGAAGAAAAAGGATGTATCTATTTTTGAGATTCTAGATTGCTTGCCCGAAGACGAGGTTGATAAGATCTACAATACGAAGCGAGACTTTGAAAAAGGAATCCTGATGCACAGTTTTGGCGAGTACAAAGAATCTTTAGAAATCTGGAAGGACATACACCAAAGAAATCCACAAGATAAAACAATTGAGCACTACATTAAGGAATGTGAATACAACCTTAAGTATGGCTTAGAAAAGAAATAATTTTTATGATCATTACACCTTTACAAATTAGATTCAACGATATGGACGCTATGGGAAGAGTCAACAACGCCAGCTACTCTAGCTATTTAGAACTGGGTCGTTTGGATTTCTGCAAAAAATACTTACAAATCACCGAAGTCAAAGACATTCCCTTTGTGTTAGTAAGAGTCGAAATGGATATCCGCAACTCCCTAGTACCGGGAGATACAGCTGAAGTCCACACCCATGTATCGCGTATTGGCCAAACTTCTTGGGAGTTTTCTGCACAGATCCAAAACACAGAAAACTCTCTTATTTATGTAGAAGCCAAAACTACCCAAGTTTATTTTAACTACCACCAAAATAGAAAAGAGAACATTCCCCCTGAATTTCGTTTTTTTTTGGAAGAAGAGAGAATTAAAAATTCTTAGGCCGCGGTAAGAGTAAAGATATAGTATTTTTATTGACAAATAGGGCAGTTTATCATCAATTTAAACTATCACTTCTATAAATAGTAGTAAATTTGAAAATCAGGAATATGCGAAATGAAACTCTTTCCAGGCTTAGCCGTATGTAAATCTCTCGTTACTTTTTATTACCAACATCTCTTTGCCCTACTATTCCAAACTCAAAAATTTTCTGTAAAACTAAGAGGATTTCACAACAGAGAGCTTGTACAACGTGCTCTCAAATCTTTTGCCTTTGCAATTTTCACACTCACAGGCTTTTTATTCGTTTCACATCTCTTGCAACAACTACGTGGTGTTGTCTATCCCGTAGAGCTATCTGAAGCCTTTCGACAAGCTCCCTCGATGCAGATGAAGGGGAGTTTGTTTGTTCTTTGGGAGCGAATGCTATACTTTCCCCTGGTTTGGTGCTTGTATGTAGGTTGTATCGCGAGTACACATTTTTTCTTTTCCTTTATATCTCGTAAGAAAAATCGCTCCTTTAGCAAGTCACTTGCTCTAATGAGTTATGCAAGTCTACCGCTTGTGCTGGCTGGTTTTGTCACCAACCTCTTGTTTGACCTTTGGCCAGCCATTCCTGGGCGTAGTTTGTATTTCTTTCTCTTCCAAGTTACAGTCGCAGGAATTGTTTGGCTTGTCGCATGGGTCTGGCAAATTAGAATTTTTATCTCGCTACGTAAACAACTTTTCTTTAATGAGAACACTCCTACTAAGAAACGAAGAAAACTGACTTGGAGAAATTTGCTTAGAGTCTTGCGAAAGTATCGAGCGAAATTTATCTTACGTTTGCAAGCCTCTATTGTGCTGGTTTCGTTTCTTGTTCTTACACTTTCTCCGAGTCTCAGTCTTATCGCACAAGTGCCCGTTCCCGATATACTATTGGGAGAAAAGTATTCTCCGCAACAATTGCAAGATACATTTGTGGAAGCCTCACGCTTACATAGTGTGGACTCTTGGGATTCGTATACCAAGGGCAAGTTACAAAAGATGCAGGCAGATTGGGAACTCGCATATGATGCGGAAATGGATGAGCATATTGGAAACGTTTCTGACAAAGATGCTTATCAGGACACAGAAGCCTACAAAGACTACCTTCGCAAAGTGCTCGAAACCCATAAAGAGCAGCAGAGCGATGCTTGGAAAGCACAAGCTACTGATACAGTATTTCTTGCAAGAGAAGTCTTTTTGGAGAATTTGGCCGATGAGAAGCGTCAGCAGCAAGAAAGACTTTCTCAGAACAACACAGAGCAAGTCACAGAAGATATCCAAGAAACAGAAGGATCGCAAGAAGAAGAAACTTTTCCTAACAATCTCCAGGAGCTGCAAGACAC
>JBCCIA010000538.1:0-3793 GCA_039028475.1 Spirochaetota bacterium
CACGGAAACTAGCATCTGGTTGAATGGTATGGAAGGCCCAAGAAGGTAGCAAGTAGTGAGGCCAGACCAAACAGGTGGAATAAAATCAAAGCTGACAAGTGTAAGAAATGGTTTTACAAATATACTTACAAACAACCGTAAACTATCACAGATTGAAATTGGTGAAAAAGATTTTTTAATATCGCAAAATATAATTCCTATTACAAAATGGAGGTTATTTATTGTCGTTGATAAAACGATTCTCTTTCGGCCTATACTAGAACAGCAAAATTATGCTAGGAAAATAGGTTTTGGAGCTGTGTTTGCGATGTTTATTTCTTCTATTCTATTCTTCGCTTATTTGCTTAAGAAATCTAACTCACTGGCTCATATGATTTCCAGTCCTATTGTCTCATTAGCCAAATCTACTGAACATTGGCAAAGCTTTGTACATGCGAAAGAAATAACCAGCTCTGGAATTGAAGAAATTGACATATTGACTGGAAACTTTTTAAAATCTAGCCAAGAATTATCTATCAATCAAAGCCAACTCCTGGAAAAAAATAGAGAGCTTGACGAGTTAAACGAAAATTTGGAGGAAAAGGTCCAGAAACGAACAGTTCAATTGCAACAATCTTTGGAACAAATCCAGACATTGAAACAAAAACAGGATATGGATTATTTCCTAATTTCTCAATTATTGACTCCATTGCAAGCAAATAGTAAAAGTGACAAACCACTTAGAACAAGAGTTTTCCTAGAGCAACAGAAGAAAATCCATATCCGTTCCAAAAAAATGGAGATAGGTGGAGATTTCAATTTTTACCAGCAAATACAGATTATGGGCAGGGATTTCCTTTTTTTTGTAAATGCAGATGCTATGGGAAAATCTCTCCAGGGAGCAGGTGGTGCAATTGTCTTTGGTGCTTCTCTGAAGTCACAAGTAATGCGCTATCAATCAGATAATAGCCAACTCATTTTACCTGAGCTTTGGTTGAGAAATGTATTCTATGATTTGCAGGACATTTTTTCTAATTTTGATTGTAGTATGTTAATGTCTATGGTAATTGGCTTGATTGATATCCAAAGTTATACTTGTTATTATGTGAACTCTGAACACCCGTATCCAGTTCTATACCGTGCTAATAAAGCCAGCTTCTTAAGCCATAATCATATATTGCACAAGGTAGGAACTCCAGACACTTTTACATCAAGTTTTTCTTTAGAAACAGTACAACTAGTAGAGGATGATATCTTGCTACTTGGTTCTGATGGACGAGACGATATTCTAGTGACGAACTCTCTGGTACATTTTTTAAAACAAAAGAGTATAAGTATCAAAAACTTACAAGCTAGGGAAAATCCAGACAGTAAAGATAGAACAAACTTGAATATTGACGAAACACTTTTTCTTCGAGTCGTTGAAATTGCAAAAGGAGATATTGCAGAAATATCTAATATTATAAAGTCCCACAGCCAGACAACGGACGATTTTTCTTTGCTTTCCTTTGCAATAAAGCAAAAGACAGCCACTTCTCTACCTCCTATCACAAACGAAATTATAAAAAGAGTATCTCATTTCTATTCAAAGAAAGAATACAGTACTGCGCTGTCTTTTTTGAGCAAAGAGTTTGAAAAATCACCTTTCCATATTTTTGATATCTATTTAATAAGACTTTTACTGAGAATATACAAAAAACTAAGGTTAGAAAATCAAAGTGACACCTTAGAGTATTTAATATACTTTTTAAATCCACTAGAAGAAGACTTTATACTATCTAGAGTGAAAAAAAATATCAAAAAGAAAAAATGGAGTATTGCCAGCGACTTTATAGAAATCCTGCGAATCAGATATCCAAATGACGAAAACTACCTTCTACTTTCTGCCCAAATTTTTTATGAACGAGGTATGTTAAGCAAAGCTAGGGACGCAGTAAGCCTTGTAAAAGTAAATTCGGAAAGTGAACATTCTATTGAGATAAAACAATTGCAGAGAATGATAGATAAGAAAGAAAAGGCAAAAAACGTTACTACTGATAAACAATCCAAGTATTTTCTAAAATTATTTGATATTGTTTAGTTTAGCCAAATAATTCTTTAGCTCGTTTCTGCATTTCTTCTTGTGATACTTCTTCGACTCTGGAGGCAATCGTCCATTTGTAACCGAATGGATCTTCAATTTGTCCGCTGCGATCCCCGTGGAATTGGTTTTCTACTTCTTTAATACTCGTACTTCCTGTTTGGATGGCTTTTTGAAACGTTGCATCGACATCCTCAACGTAAATGGACAAACTAATAGGACTGCCACCAAAATTTTTAGGGCTTTTTACACCCATTTCAGGGTATTCGTCTGATAGCATAATTTTGGAATCACCAAGGTGCAATTCCACATGGCCAATCTTGCCACCAGGCATATCAAAGCGAATTCCCTCTTTGGCGGCAAATAACTCTACATAGTATTTTATGGCAGCAGCACAGTCGTGTACAGTTAGATAGGCAGTGATTGTGTTGTAGTTCTGGGGGATAGGGTTCGGTTTCATAAGATAACTCCTGTTTTTAGTCATATGGTTTGTTTTGCTTTCTGAAAAAAAGTAAAAAATCCTTATTTTATTTGAAAAATGGCTATGAGTAGAAAAACTATACGAAATAAGGTTGCATAGTAGAGGAGCTAGGAATGAGATTTTTCTTTTTTTGCATGGTTTTGGTTTGTTCGGCATGGGCACTGTGGCCTCAAGATGGTAAAAATAACATTATTTCTCCAGCTCCACAGAAACAAGATGCTGGTGCACAGGCTATTGAGTCCAAATTATCCTCGTTAGAGCAGGAAATTGCAAAAAAAGTCAAAGATATCGAAGAAACGCGGAAGAAACTCTTAGAGTATGACAGCAATGCTGAAAAGGAAATCTATATCGACCATGCAATCCAAGGGTCTAAAAGTTTTGGTCGCGGCAACATAGATACGTATAAGTTTACTCGTTTGCTATTTGAGGGCGATTCATTAAAAAAGATTCGTATCGTTACCCACAAGGTTCATAAGAGCCGACCATTGGAGTTTGTTTACAAGTCACTTTTTTTTGCTCCTGAGGGTTTGCAAGATGCAAAGGTTCGCATCCAGAATGCCAGTTCTACGGATGAATCCCTGGTAAAAGATTACTTTCCAGAAACAAAGCTCAAAATATACAAATTGATTGAGAAATCTCTTTCTAATTCTTCCCTACAGTTGAAGTTCCAAGTAGAACGGTTTGAAAAGGAGAAAAAGAAAGAGGAACAGCGCAAAGCAGAGTTCTAGTCCCAAGTCTTCATACGACCCGATTTGGGATTGTTGCGAGCGTTCAGATCCTTGGAGTTGTAGTAATTGTAAATAAAGTCTTGTATTTTTTTGTTAAGCTCTTCATCGCTGGTGTCTGTTTGTACAACGGCGTGTTTTCCTGAAACTCGCTGTATCGTTCCAGCAAGCTGTACTACATCTTTATTGAGGAAGAATTCTAAAATTACCTTTTCATCTGCATAGAAGAGTGTATTGGATTCAAATTTGATACCTCCCACTCCTATTTCCAAAATATTCCCAGCCACCCGATATTTTCCATGTAGTATCTCGCATTGCAGATCTACGTTCAGTCGCGCTTCTTTGCGGTTTTGCTTGCTTGTATCGTATTGGATGTCTCTTGAAAACATACTATTCTTCTCTTTCATAATTTTTTCTATTCTCTTTAATCATTTGGAGAATCTTTGCAGTGTCTCCAAATGATTGGTTCATGATACTCTTATCATTTTAGTAGAAATTTACTACGTTGTATGAAGAGTAGACGTGTTA
>JBCCIA010000539.1:0-3793 GCA_039028475.1 Spirochaetota bacterium
GAAAAATGAATCTCCAGTTTTTTTCAAGCCAAGTTGAATGGTATTCGTACTAGCGTAATTGCTGCTACTCTTGTTGACATCAA
This sequence comes from Spirochaetota bacterium, assembly GCA_039028475.1. GTDB lineage: Bacteria > Spirochaetota > Leptospiria > Leptospirales > Leptospiraceae > JBCCIA01. The sequence goes on from JBCCIA010000539.1 coordinate 84, forward strand.
AGGTTATCTGCTGCACATGTGAGCGACAACATGACCTCTCAGCTGCCTCTTAAAGTTGCTACATACTAGCACCATACCAGCCATAGCCCTATTTTCTAACCCTGTTATATTTCAAACACGTCCGCTGATCTTTGACCTTTGTATCAAAACATTTAACTTTAGGCCTTAAACAGGAGTCTGACATCAGTCAAAGGGTCTGATATGAACGTGCTGCTAGCCAGCTTCGGATTGTCCTACTACCTCACGAGGCTAGTCTTCTGCGGAGCACGTAAGTTGGCGGAGGCCCCTCTACATCTTCATATGACCAAACAGCTCAAAGTAACCACCATTACATCCTTGATTCACCAGCCTGCACAGCCCTGCTAGCAGTGAAACACTTGAACCAGTCAAAGAAATTCACCTTTCTGGCTGCAATTTCCTTAAAAGTAGAAGATAAAATTTATAGTCTTTCCTCGCGTTTAGAGTATTTGGAAGATAAAAGTAAGACTTATCAGGTACGGGACTTTTTGCATAACTCTGCGAAATACCAGTTTTTACGAAGCAATAAAGATGTTTTAAACTTTGGTTATACGAGTTCAGCTTATTGGGTTCGCTTTACCATTACAAATCTGGTGCAAGGTGTCCGGCGTTTTGTAATTGTTTCTGAATATCCTTTTACAGATAAGATTGCTTTTTTTGAGGTAGAAGCTACTAAAGTAACAAAAAAAGTCATCACTGGTGATACTTTTGCTTTTACAAGTAGAAAGATCCAACACCGTTATTTTGTCTTTGCAACAAATTTACAATACCGGCAAAGCAAAACATTTTATATGAAATTCCAGTCGGAAGGTCCTTTAAATATACCATTATTTATTTCTAGTAGAGCAAGGTATTTTCAAAAGTCAAACCAGGAGAGTCTCATTCTAGGGGTTTATTATGGGGCTTTGTTGATTATGCTTTTTTATAATTTTTTCATATTTGTTTTCCTAAAAGATATTAGTTATTTTTACTATTCTCTTTATCTCGCATTAGTCCTGTTAGTCCAACTAGGTATGAATGGATACGCAAATCAGTTCCTATTTTTTTCTTTTCCTGCTTTAGGCAATGTGGCTACAAATAACTTTATACTACTATTGTTGATTATAGGCTTTTTGTTTAGCACTAGCTTTTTAGAAATTACCAAAGACTATACAATAAAAAGGATTATAGATTTCTTTTGTTACATATGCATAGCTTTAATACTTTCTAGTAGCCTGATTGGTCTAAAGGTTTTATCGTATTGTATTATTTTTATTGCCAGCGTTTTTTCCATTCTATTGATTGTGGCAGGAGTTATCCGCTATAAGGAAAATTTTCGTTCTGCCAAGTTTTATTTGTTTGCTTGGTTCTCTGTTTTTTTAACTGCTTTTTTGGCTGCCTTGCATAGGATGCAGTTGTGGGAATCGAACTTTTGGGGTGAGTATTTACTTCATTTTGGAAGTACTGTTGAAATATCGTTGCTATCCCTAGGTCTTGCAGATAAGATCAATGTTTTGCAAATTGAAAAAGATGAGTTTGAAAGGACACAAAAAGAACAGCTTACCCTCAAAGTGAAGGAACGAACCAATGCTTTGGCAAAGGCCAAAGAGGATGCTGAAGCTGCCAACCAAGCCAAATCGCAATTTTTGGCTACTATGAGTCACGAAATTCGTACTCCGATGAACGGAATTATTGGAATGTCTAGCCTTTTGATAGAAATGCAACCTCCCGAAGAATATAGAGAGAATATTAGGCTTATCCATACGAGTGCCAATAACTTGTTAGATATTATCAATGATATTTTAGACTTTTCAAAAATTGAATCTGGTAAATTTGCCCTCTGGCCTTCTGCCTTTTCTTTGCAGGAAACTTTGCAGGGAGTTGTAGCCTTGGTGGAGCCTCTTGCAAAACGTAAGGGAATTGAAGTGAGAACAGATATTGCAAGTAACATTCCTAAATATATTTTTGCAGATAAATTGCGAGTTTCACAAGTTTTGATCAATCTTTTAAACAATGCAGTGAAGTTCACCAACCAAGGCTTTGTCCTACTGAAATTGGAGTGCCAGGCATTAGAGAAAGGAAAGTTTCTCTTGCAATTTTCTGTGGAGGATTCTGGTGTCGGTATTTCCCCTGAGCAATTACAGAAATTGTTTCAGCCATTTGTCCAAGGGGGTGGTTCTTCGAACCGTAGTCATGGTGGAACAGGTCTTGGACTGGTCATCTCTAAGAAATTATGCCAAATGATGCAAGGAGATCTCCAAGTTGTGAGTGAATTAGGAAAGGGTAGTATCTTTTCGTTTGTAATACCTGTAGAGAACTCAGATTCTCTTCCTAAGAATGAAAAATCGGCGATCCAGATGAATCAATATCTATCCAGGTTAAAGATTCTTGTAGTAGATGACAATACCATCAACCTAAGAGTCATGCAAAAGATTTTAAAAAAAATTGGTATTGTTGGTTCACAGGCGAAGGATGGAAGAGACGCATATGAAAAAGTGCGCAAAGAATCTTATGATATTGTTTTTATGGATATTGAAATGCCTGAAATGGACGGTTTGGTAGCTACACGCAAGATCCGTTTGGATGCAAATATTACTAAGGATCTGGTTATCATAGGTCTTTCTGCGAATGCATTCGAAGAAGCAAAACAGAATTGTTTAGACGCGGGTATGGATGACTTCTTACCCAAGCCGGTAGATTTGAAAACTTTGCTAGCGGTTCTGTCTTTTTGGGAAGAGGAGTCTAGGTCTAACGATTAATTTTTTTACTTGTTTTGCCGAGCTTGTTGTAGGAAAAACGTGGTGATATTTCAAGAAAGCTATAACTGTTCAATTTCTTCTATACTCAACCCTGTAGCATTAGAAATAGTTTCATTATTGATACCAGATAATTTTAAATTATTAGCGATTTCTAATTTTTCTATTTTAGCTTTTTCTTTAGCGAGGTTTTCAGCTTTTTTAACAGCTTTTTCTACAGCTATTTCCACTCTTCCCCTTTCATCCTGTTCCCGCATAAGAAAATAATCATAGTTGTTTAGCTCCTCTTTTGTCCAATTGTGCTGGTTAGAAAGGGTATAGGCTTCTTTTAAGCCTTCATCATCTACATTGTCTGGAATTACTTCTAAGTTTTCTGCATTCTTGATAAAATAAACCCACTTATCGGTTAGAGTTTTACAGTCTTGCAGTTTTTTATTAAATTTGGGTAACTCAATGAAATTGAAGTTAATGTCTTTTAATTCATTCTTCCAGGTTTTGGTATTGATGATTATATGCTCTGTTAGGTAGCTGTCCCCATCAAAATAAACAAAATCTAAGATTCCCACAAACACAACAGGAGTTAGTCTAAAGTACTTGTCTCCTTTGTCTATTTGTGATGCATATTCCTTTGATACATAGTATTGTACTCTCTTATCAAAGCCAGAAACTTCACTGACTTGCATTTCCACAATATAGGTGATTCCTGCTTGATCTTTCACGTTTACATCTATAATAGAAGATTTCAGTCCTGCTATTTTAGGAAGCTGAAATGTGTTGCGAAATTCTAGATCTACAATCCTTCGCTTTCCTTCTAAACCCAAAACAGAGTTTAAAAAGGAGATTAGAATGAACTTTTTTTCTTCATTTCCAAATATTTTTCGAAATGCTACATCATTTTTAGGATCAGCGAATTTCATAGGAAAATCTTGTAAGTAAAAGCCAAAATGTCAATGAAAA
>JBCCIA010000540.1:0-3787 GCA_039028475.1 Spirochaetota bacterium
CAAATAAGTAAATACCAAGTAACTGCAATCATCTATGATGGGACAAGAAGTATAGTTTATAGAGCTAAATATAAGGGAAACTCTTATATTATAAAATTGCAACGCAATGAGTTTCCTGATAGATCAGAAATGAATCGTTTCCAGGAAGAATACACCTTACTCCAGAGTTTAAAGATTGATGGAGTTTTACAGGTCGAAGAATTGCTTAAACTAGAGAATAGATATGCTGCTGTATTTAAGGATTTTTCTGGCCATTCTTTGGAAGTTGTCTATATAGAAAAAATAAAAATTGGAGAATTTTTGAATATTGCAATCCAATCGACTAAAATTCTAGCAAAAATTCACCAAGCAAAAGTTATTCACAAAGATATAAAACCACAAAACATAGTTATCAATCCAGCAAATGCTACCATACAAATCATTGATTTTGGAAGTGCAACCAAGTTATCTAAGGAAAACCCTACAATCATCAATACTGGTGTTTTAGAGGGGACTCTTGCCTATATCTCTCCTGAACAGACAGGTCGCATGAATCGAAATATTGATTATAGAACAGATTTCTATTCTCTAGGAATTACGTTTTACAAATTACTTACTGGAACACTACCGTTTAACACTCAAGATCCTATTCAATTGATCCATAGCCATATGGCGATCTCTCCAACACCTCCAAATGAAAAAGATCCCAATATTCCCATTGCTATTTCTAAAATCATTATGAAATTATTGGCTAAAACTCCAGAAGATAGGTACCAAAGTGCCAATGGGTTGTTGTATGATTTGGAATGGTTTCGAAGAAATCCTGAATCAAACGGACAATTCCAAATAGGAAATTTCGATATACCTGAGAAATTCCAAATACCTGAAAAATTATATGGTCGGCAAACAGATATACAAATTTTACTAGAATCTTTCCAAAGAGTTTTGGATACAGGAAAAAATGGCATGATTCTCATAGCTGGAACTTCAGGAATGGGAAAATCATCTCTCATACGAGAAGTTTATAAACCGATTACCAAAACCCAAGGATATTTTGTTCTTGGAAAATACGATCAATTCAAGAAAGACCTACCTTACAGTGCTATCATTCAGGCTTTAACCGAACTAACAAGACAATTGCTCTCCGAAGATAATTTATCTATTAACCAATGGAAGGAAACTATTCTAAAAACATTGGGAGAAAATGCTGGAGTGATGACTGAATTTATTGTTGGATTAGAATTGATTATTGGAAAACAAGAACCTCCCATTGCTCTACCTCCCACAGAAGCCCAAAACCGCTTTATTGGTGTTTTTATTGAATTTATAAAAATCTTTACCAGTAAAGCTCGTCCTCTTGCTCTCTTTCTTGATGACATGCAATGGGCAGATTCTGCATCTTTAAAATTACTCAAACAATTCTACACAGATACCTCAATTACCAATCTATTTATCATTTGCTCATACCGTGATAATGAAGTTGATGCTCTACATCCCTTTGTACAAATGTTAGAGGATATTCAAAAAGAAAATTTAGCTTATGAGCTTATTAGACTTTCACCATTAAGGGTTAGCGATGTCAGTGAACTACTCGCTGAGACACTGTATACGAAGTCCGAAAAGGTAAAAGATTTAGCCTATCTTGTACATGCAAAAACAGGAGGAAATCCTTTCTTTGTAACTGAGTTATTAAAATCTTTATACAAAGACGATATGATATTACCCCCGACTTTAGGAGAAAAAAGTTGGAGATGGGACATGATTAAGATCAAGTCTGTCAAAATCACAGACAATGTAGTAGAACTCATGTCTGGTAAAATTCAAAAGCTAACTTCAGAAGCTATTCAAATTATGAAGATTGCTTCTTGTATTGGTGCTAAATTTTATTTAGATAATCTAGCAATTATGAGTGGATTCGCTAAGGAAGAAATACTCAATAGACTTTCCGATGCTATTGATGAAGGTATGGTCCTAATTGGTGAAAACTCATCTCAATTTGCACATGATAGAGTAAGAGAGGCAACTTACAAATTGATGAGTGTGGGAGAGAGGGAAAAAAGCCATTACAAAATGGGAAATCTTTTACTCAAAAATACACCTCCTGAGAAATTGGGGGAAAGGTTGTTTTCTATTGTTGGACAACTTAACCTTAGTCATAGTTTGATCCAAGATAAAGCCTCTAGGTTAAATTTGATAGAACTTAACTTAAAAGCAGGTAAGAAAGCGAAAACATCTACAGCCTACGATGGTGCTTTGGTATTTTTGCAAGCAGGAATTTCATTATTGCCAGACGAATGTTGGAAAAAACATTATGATCTTACCTTAGAGATATATAAGGAACTTGCTGAATGTAAATATTTAGCTACTCACTTCGAAGAATCTGATAGGTTGTATGAATATATATACCAAAATGCCAAATCACTACTTGATAAAATGCCTGTCTACCAAATTCAGTTGAGACAAAAAGCTAGTGAGCTGAAAGCAGACGAGGCTTTTCAGGTTGGTTTTACTGTTTTGCAACAACTCGGTGTAACTATGCCTGATCCAACTGATGCTGATGCTGTGAATGTAGCTTTTGGACAACAATTAGAGCAATACCAAAAACGATTGTCTGAGAAGAAAATTTCTGAAATATACTATTTACCTAAGATGAAAGATCGAAATATGATAGAAGCTGTACAGCTAATCACAAACTTAGGCGATATTGCTATTGCGATGAAAGGGGAAATGCTTCCCTTAATGTCTATTATGGGAGCTAATTTATCATTAGAGTATGGAAATATAGAGGTATCGCCAATCTCTTATGTAATGATGGGGGTAATTACTAATTTAGCTTTTAAAGATTATAATACCGGATATGAGTTAGGGCAATTGGCTCTAAAACTTAGCCAAGAAAAATTTTCTAGTGAGCTTGTGTATGGCAAAGTTATGGCTTTTTATGGATGGAACATAAACCATTGGATGCACCATGTAAAAGAAGATTTGGGATTTGCTAAAAAAGGATTCGAGCTAACTATGAAAAATAGTGATTTAGTATATGCGGCCTACTTTATTTCTATGCTTGTAAAACCCGCCTACTATATTGGTCTGCCTCTTAAAGAGATCGAAACTTATGGAATGAATTGCCTTGCTTTTGCTAAGAAACATAAAATAGCATTCTTAACTTCTTATGCGACTCCTACTTATATGGCCGCTTTAGCATTACAGGGAAAAACAAAACTTCCTACTTCCTTTAACACAGAAAACTATGATGAGGAGCTTTATGTAAAAGAAAATTCTGCCTTTAGACAACCTATGGCATACCATTATTTACGCAAGGTACAAGTGTATTATATTATGGAAGAATATGAAGAGGCGTATCGTACCTTACCAAAGATGGAAAGTTTTTTTGCCGATATTCCCCAGCATATAGGCTTTGCTGAAGTACATATGATGAACGTACTAGTGTATCTCGCAATTAACGAGCAAATAGCATATAAGGAAAGAGAAGAATTGAAAGTAAAGTTTGATACTGGTTATGAGTATTTAAAGTTATGGGCAGGGCTTAGTAAAGAGAATTTTGAACACCAACTATTACTCGTCGAGGCTGAAATAGCTAGATTGTTAGAGAATGATATGGATGCAATGGCTAAATATGATAAATCGATTGAATCAGCAAAAAAATATAACTATATGCAAAATGCAGCCATTGCATCAGAACTCGCTGGTAAATTCTATCTTGCGAAAGGTTGGGATAAAGTTGCAATGGCATATTTGCAAGATGCTCATTATTTCTTTCGTATTTGGGGTGCAAGTACGAAAGTAAATG
>JBCCIA010000541.1:0-3768 GCA_039028475.1 Spirochaetota bacterium
CCGTTTTCTTTGCCTACATTCTCCTTCTCAGCAACTCTCATTAATTCTTCCATGAATAATCTCCTTTTCTTTAGGTTTTAATTGTAATATTTGTGTATCAGTCGATTTTTTTGCGAAATAAGGAATTTTTTTTAACCACAAAACCAATGCATGGTAGTGGATCATAAAAATAATATATACAGTGATTAGGGGAAAGCGAAAGAAACATAGCAACAGGTTTGCAAAAGTGATTTCTTTTTCCTTACCACTCATAACAGCTTGTAGTTCTAACTTTCCTTGGTGTAGGGTATTGATAGAGATAGCCAACGTTTCCCCTGGGGGTTTGATACGAAATTGAAAATCTCTGTCATGCTTTAAAAAAGGCGAGACATAAAAGTTCTTTAAACTCTGCGCAGAGATTGTGTTGATAGCAGAAAGTTCACGATCTACTTTGAGAAAATAGGGCTTCTGCTCACCATAGGTATTATTTACTTCTACTAAAATACCAATGAGGTGCGACTCGCCGCGGAAACAAAAGTAAAAACTAACAGGGTTAAAAACATAGCCAAGTATGCGTAGGTTGGTCAATAGTTGTATCTTATCGATGGGTTCTTCAACACCCAATTCGCGTAGTTGTCGGTGTACATTTTCTTTAGCTGTCCGTTTTTCGGAAAGAAAACGAAAATGATCTTTGTCGTAAAAAGAGAATAAAGCAATACGATTCTGGCCAAAAAGCAAGGGGTATTTCTTTTGCAATACAGGCAACTCATCTAGATCTAACAGCCAAGTAAAGATCTTATGGCGAAAGCGGTAAGAGCTAGTTACATTTCTCTTATGAAAAACCTGTGTGATGTACAACGAACTATTCACCTTGCAACCGCCTCACGACTTCTAAGCCAGAGCTAATGCCATCTTCGTGAAAACCATAACGGAAGTAGGCTCCGGCAAAAAATACCGTTCCGTCTTGGTTGAGTTGTTGCAAAGCGGCCTGGTTCTGCATCGCATCTGTATCGAATAAGGGATGCTCGTATTCGATGGTACGAATGACTTTTGCAGGGTCTAACTCATCGTGTTCGTTGATAGAAACAAAATAGTTCTTCTGGTAGTCCAAATTCTGCAAACGATTCATCCAATATACTGTACTGGTCCTTTCTCCTGGATACATTTTGAAATTCCAACAAGCCCAAGCCTTACGCCTGGTTGGCATAGAAGATTCATCGCTATGCAAAATAGCTATGTTTTTTTCATACTGGAACTTATCTAAAACCTGCTTTTGCTCTTGGGTAATGCTTTTAAAGATTTTTACAGTAGTAGGGGCATGACAGGCAAAGATAACTTTATCGAATTGATACTCTCTCTTCTCCGTTGTTAGCTTACACAGATTTTCCTTTACTTTTTCAACGGATGCGACAGGTTCCTTTAGCTTTAACTCTATCTTACTATTTGCCAGTGCCTTTTCTACATAAGACTTGGAGCCGTTTTGCACAGACTTCCATTGGACGGTTTGGCTTACATCGAGAAAACCGTGGTTTTTAAAAAACTGGATTAAGGTCAATGCAGGGAAAGAGAGCATCTTACCCGGAGGTGTTGACCATACCGCAGAGCCCATTGGCAAGATAAAGTTTTCTCTGAAATAGGTACCATACTTATACGTATCCAAATACTCTCCCATACTGCAACTGTAATCGATTCCTTTCGTTGTTTCGGGAGCTTTTTGAAAGAAATTCTTTGCCTGCCAAAGCAAACGTAGATACTTTATGTTGAAGAGATTCCTTTTTTGCGCGAATAAACCACTTAGGTTTCCCCCATTCCACTGCAAACCAGTCATCTTATTATAAACGCTAAACGACATATCTGTATTTTTAGCAGAGATTCCTAACTCATCAAAGAAACGGTTCAGGTTGGGGTACGTCTTGTCATTGAAAACGATAAATCCGGTATCTACAGGCAGTTTCTTGCCATCTTCCTCTACCATGATAGTATTGGTGTGGCCGCCTGGATAATCTTCTTTCTCAAAGACAGTGACTTCGTGCTGCTTTGCTAGATAATAAGCAGCACCCAAGCCTGAAATCCCACAGCCTACGACAGCAATTTTCATCCCTGTTTCCTCACTCCCATATTGAGATTTTTGCTGGAACGTCCACCAATCAAGATCCTCTCTATGTTTGTTCTCTCATAGATTTCTCTGGTAATATTGTCGATACGTTCTGGCGTAGTAGGTAGTACAACGGACAAACTCAAGACACGGTAATGGCCTTTTTGGATCTCATGGATCAGTTCGTTCAAAGGAATTTCGCCAACCAATTTGCAAGGAATAGACCAACGTGTCAAACGTGCATAGTGTAAGAGACCACCCAACTCGTGCCTGTCTTCTGGAAAGGTAGCAACCAACCAAATCGGCTCTTGCTCTGTTTCGATTTTCTTTACGAAGCGAGAATATATATACGAGTGCAACCAACGCGAAAAAGCATGCTCATCGGCAACCGAGAGATACTTTTTATGCCATGCTTCCCCTACTAAAACGACCATAGGTGAGAGCTTATCCTTTATCAATTGGATATAGTTGTGCTTCTCATAGAAGGTATCAAAATCTAACTCAATTTTATGAAAGTAGTTATTCGAAATATCTCGAATAGAGGATAATTCTGTCTCAGTAAAATCGGGTGTAGACTTATTGACTAGAGTTTCATTGCCCAAACGTAAGATATCAGAAATTCTCTTGCCATCATCCAGTAATGTTTTCACGTTTTTCAAAATGATGAGGTCAGTAGTGGAATAGTACCAATATCCATTTCCACCTCGTTCTGGCGAAAGGAGTTTGTATCTCTCCTGCCATTTACGAATCCTTGCTGGACTCAATTCGCTCAATTGACTCAATTGCTTTACATTGTATCTCATCTGTACGTCTCCTATTGTTTTATCATATTTATGCCTTTTTTTCCTGCCACGGCATGAATAAAAAGACAAGCGCGCTTAAAATAAAGAAAAAGCCTACAACCGGTCCAAAGAGTAAGCCTAACTGAAACTTTGTGGAAACACTCTGTTCCGTATTTGGGGAAAAATGGATTACTCCTAAGAGTATTCCCGAAATGCCTACTGCGATAGAACGAGAGGATTTCATAGCAAATTTAGCGAAGCCAAAATACGCTCCTTCCTTTTCTACGCCACTCCTCTGGGAATCTTCATCTGCAAGATCTGCAAGAAGAGAATCAAATAAAAAGATGGAACCCACCAAAAAGCCTCCGATGACAGACATGATCATAGGAAAAACTAAACTTTCTGGAGGAAAAAAGGGATAACTCACGCTGGTAAGTAAACCGAGAAAAAATACGCCGCTAAATGCTGATTTTTTCTTACCGATTTTCTGCGACAAACGCAACCAAATAAAGGCTGAAGCAAGCCAAAATACAATAAAGACAAGAAGAATGGCAGCGACTTGTTTGTTGTTTAGACCTAATTTGTATTCATAGTAGTACAGGGCTAGGGTAGAATTGATAGCAACTCCTGCGTAAGCAACAAAGTAAGCAATAAAAAAGATAACAAATACCTTGTTTTTTACTATCTGCGAAAGAATGGTAAGTAAAGAAGGAGCAGCATCTATAGAAGGGGTATACGATTTGTCCAAACCGCGACTGTAGCGAAAACTGATAAGTCCTGTAACCGCAATGAAAATGGCCAATAGTATGGATAGTGTAGAAAAATCGGAAAAACCCTTTTCACTACCTGATATCATAGCTGGCATTGATAAGGTCCCCCGGTGCGGTGTCCTTTACACATTGCCCCCCAACC
>JBCCIA010000542.1:0-3746 GCA_039028475.1 Spirochaetota bacterium
CTTTTCTTGGTAACTTCCATCTTGCGGGTTTTGGTATACTTCGATGGTATCTTCTACAAGGTTAATAATCCAATATTCAGGAATGCCACCTAGAGCGTAGATCTCTGCTTTGCTTCTATCCAATGCCAAAGACGTATTGGCAACTTCTACAAGCAAAAAGGCAACCGATGGGTGTTCTTGCGAATAACCTTTGCCCTGCTTTTTCTCTACAATGCTCAGATCAGGTTCCGGTTCAGAGGCCTCAAAAGAAATAGGCTCTTCTTTGCGAATATCATATTCAGCTTTAAGCTGCTCATATAGAAACTCAAATATCCGCTTTAAGACTTCGCTATGCTTTGGATTTTTTGGCATTTTATGGATAACAATCCCTTGCAATAATTCTGTTTTTTCTGGGATTAGTCCAAGTCTACCCAATTCATAATAGCTTTCTTTGCTAATAGGGCAGGCTAAATCTCGCACAGACTCTTTTTCTAAAATTGGAACTCCCATATACCTTAGAATCAAAAGAATTCTTCTAATTGTCAAGATAATTCATTAGACTTTTGAGAAAAGATAACAAAATAAAGCCGTTACGGCAAAGAATGCTCACTAGTAGCAAATCCAGTGCTTTCCGATACCTGTTGCAACCAAAATTCATTTTTATAATATTGGTAGGCGCGTTGGTAGAAAGTAGAACGACGCTGGCAGTATATGGAGAAAATATCATTGAGTTTTTGCTGGTAACGCTTGAGTCCCGCTTGGTGATCGTCTTGCAGTATCGCTTGGCAGAGCATATGCGCCCCAGCCATTGCATTGAAAATTCCTTGTGAGGAGATTGGGTCCAAACTCAAAGCCGCATCGCCACAGGCAGCCCATTGTGGCCCATAGGCTTGTTGCAAATGTATATCACGGGCATCCCTAGTTTGGAATTCGATTTTCCCAAGATCAATATTAGCAAACTTCTTCGCAATCAATTCAGTTGTGCTAAGTTGTTGCCACCAACGCTGTGGTTCTTGGCGAAGTAAAACTGCATAGCTAGGACTGGTATGAAAAACAATCATTTTAGCCCCATCGGGAAGATGCGCCGCATACCACCAACCCAGCTCTTGGCTTTCAATAAATGTCCTAGTATCAAATACTTTTTGTTTGGCATTCTCAGTCGTTGGTTCTATTCTAACACACACTGCAACAAGAGGAGGACCTTTAACACGGGGAATGGTTGTTAAATGAGAGAATACTGCATTTCTACCACTGGCATCAATCACAAACTGGCTATCGTAGCGTTTCTCATTATCCGTGTACAACTGCCATAGCTTATTTTGAAACTTTACAGCTTGCAAACGAGTAGAGTCATACGTAACACCAAACCCGAAAACCTGCTTTTGCAAATCTTTTTCAAATTGCACGCGGTCGATTCGCCAATCTTCCCCCTGTGCCCGCATGATAAAGTCCTCTTGCAAACGTTCTCCTGCCCAAACACTATCACTCCCTGCAATACGACTATGTGGTGGGAATTGCAGGGGAACGAATGCTAAAGTTTTTAACAATTTTTGAACCGCTGCCGGCAAAGACTCCCCTACTTTATAGGGCATGACAGCAGGCCTGTCTAACAATAGAACATTTCTCTTGTGAAAAGCCAGAAGACTAGCCGCAGCTAAACCCGCAGGCCCTTGTCCTAGAATCGCTACATCGTAAACCACTCCCAGCGGTTATTCTTGCATAGGTCTGCGCTGGCGGAGACGAATCGCACTTTGTAAATGCTCTTCACTATCCCAACCAGATTCTTGTAGCTTAGCAGCTCGTGTCCCAGGTTCTAACTCTACAGCTAGTAGCAAGAGCTTATCTGTAACTTCTTGGAAAGCCTTATTCTCGACATAAATGACTTCTGGAAAATCTGCATCATTTTTAAACCCAGGGCGTGCTTCGATAATACCTTGGGCACTAAAGTGAGCGATCATCTTTTCCATTACTTTGGCTGTTTTCTCGCTTGGCTTTTCGACCTTGACATCATCGATAAAGCGATTCCAACTACGACGGCGGTTGTATGCGGCTATACGCTCCGCATGTGGCAGCGTTGTATCAATGACAATTTTATAATCATCTTCCGTAAGAATAGAATTGGGCACACGTGCAGGCCAAAAGGTAGGTACGTATGGGTCGTATTCAAGGTCATAACCAGAACGACAATAGGCTGTATCGCCTTGCCAGGGTAGACCCATCCAACGAGTGATACCACCGGCAACTTGTCCATAAAGAGGACCATTCAATGCCAATACCTGTGATTGGTTTAGACTTTTCCCCCACTTATCGGCATTTTCCTGTTGTTTACTTTCACGGATTCTAAATGGCTTGCTGTACATACTCGGATGACGCATCGGCCAAGTCATTTCGCATCCTGGATGGAAGGCATCTGCCAAGCAAAAGTGCATCGCCGCTTGGTCTAACATTGCAGGTTGTTCAGCTAAGGGAACCTCTGTAAGCTGTTGTGGTAATTTCTTATCCGGCTGCCAATCGTTTACAAAATTCCCATCTACCCATCGTTGTAAATGCAACTGCTGCAAGGAAGGCAGTGCTAGCATCGTATTTGGTGCATTTTGGAATAAATCCCCACCATAATCATCACCGTATATCCAAGGCCATAGACGTGGTTCATTCACAGCAGGCTGGTAAGGCCGAAAACTATTAAAAATCAGACGGCGTAACTCTCCATAGGGGTCATTTTTTGTATTTTCAGGTTTTTCGGCAAGCCTAGCGATAAATTTAGGGTTAGAAAAGTCCATGGGACAGTCTTTGCCAAACATTGCTGCAAACCCCTTATTCACCCATTGTAAATTGGACAAACGGTAGAGTTGTGGCAGTATATCCTTGTGAAAAGAGGTAGTTTCTGGAACTGGGAGCCAACCATTTTGAGTATATACATCCACCATCAAATCATACATGGTTCGCCAGCCAATGATATTAGGAGCATAATTTGGGGGAGCTGAAATCACCCAAGCACCTTCTACAGGGATCTTTTTGCCGCTTATAGAAACTTCTGCATGTACCGGACCATCCGAGATATCGTCATACCAATCTGGCGCGTTATTGAAGGAATCTGGGTCTGAAGCGATGAAAGGAGGTTGCCCAGATAGAGATACAGATTTACCATGCCCTCCCAAAAACAACAACCTCCCCTCCTCGTCCGTCTGCAACTCTCCTAGATATACCTTCTCTCCCTTAAAGCTACCACTGTCAAAGCGATACGCAGTACCACTAGTTGCCTTTCCTGCAATGCTACGCGCCCCAGGATCGATCACTAAAGTACTTCGATCTTCCAACTTTATACCAGGATTACGGCGTTTTACGACCAAGTCTTTACTTTCGGGTATATCCATAGCAGTGATAAAGTGGAACCAGTCCGCTTTACGATTAGCTACGTGTACAGTCCAGTTGATATCTGCATTGGCGCTGGTGAGTTCTGCAACCACTTCTCCGTTGGCGTTGTAACCATAGATACGGAAACGAGCAGCTTCGCGTTTTAAAGTTCCATCGGAGGTTCGGTAAAAACCATTTTCTTTCGTTACTGGGTTTGTTACTTCAGGGCCTATATAATATTCTGTTTCTGCATTGCCCACGCGGGCAACACCAATGCCTGGATGAATGACGGCACGGATAATTTCCGTATCTCTAACAGGTTTGTCTTGCATACAATACGACTTCCTTATCTCGGTTTTTCTTTTTTAAACAACGTCCTGAACCAATTTAGGATTTGTATAATTTGTTTGCAA
>JBCCIA010000543.1:0-3711 GCA_039028475.1 Spirochaetota bacterium
GACTTGTCTGCGGACAAAATGACTTTGAACCAACTACTCGCTGCCTAACAGTGTTAGATTCTTAGCAGATACTCAAAATATACACGTGGACTTTGCGAAAGCAAGTGTCCCGTGTATATCTTTGTTCCACCTGAGCACCCAGCTCATTCGAGCATATCTAAGCTGGCATCTTCTGGGCTTTCCTGGTTCCACTCCTGGAAATATTTAAAAAATCTTTCAATCGCTGCTTCGACTTTTCGTTTCGGTACGGTGATGATGGCTCGGACTTTTTTCTCTACACGGTAGATGATTTTTCGTACAAATGCTTGGCGTACTGGTGCAGACCCCTGTTCTATTTGGTCATAGGTAATACCCCGCTCTTTCAGCTCTTCGGCGGCGCTTTCGTAGAGGATGTTGAGAGCTTCCTCTTTGGTGAGTGTTAGTTCTTCTATTAATATCTGTGTGGCGTTTTGTACCAGTTCTGATATTTCTGCCTGTTGTTTGTTTTCTGTTTTCTCACTTCCCATAGATCCAAAAATTCTTTAGCTTTCAGAAAAGATCAACCGCTTTTATTTTTATGCGGGATCTGGTAAAGTGCAGTTTGTGGGCTAATAAAAATGTTAGATTATTCTGTATAGGTTCGTCCAATTTCGTATCCTACAAACGTGAAGGAAATGAATGAAAAAACACCTTCTACTATTACTACTGGTAAAGTGGCTACTGTTCCCGCGTTAGAACTTTGTGCTGAAGAGTAAGACCTTGGGTACAAAGTTCTACCAGGTGATATGGTATTCGCAGGTGTCATGCCCTTCTTTGACGCATTTGGTCTGGATGACTTTGCCAGTATTGATACCTGCCATTTTGAGAATCCCAGAAAACACCCCTTCGATTAGAATACAACTATAGCCTGGGGAGGGAGCATTTATCACTACACTTCCTTCTTCTGCCTTTATAATGGTTCGTTGTATGACATCTGAGCCGCGGTGGTTCTGTTTGAAGCCTTCTGCTTCGAATTTGAGGAAATCTAGAGGCGTTTTGAAATCTTGCGGTAACCCTACGGTTTGTTCGATAGTGGGGTAAACTTTTTCTCCAATAAGTTTTATAGCGGCCTTTGCTAGTAAAGTAGAAGAATTGGCTTCAATGGATTGGAATACTGCTTGCATAACACTCGCATCATACCAACCTTCTGGCTCCAATTCATTGAATTCCTTGCCAGTACGTGCTTTGACCTCTGCGAGAGCAGCTTCCTTAGCCTTTGGTTTGGTTTCTAAGAGGGAACAGGAGAGAGTGATAAATTTGCCTTTTACTTCTGCCATAATCGTATTTTAGCTACTATTAAAATTTTTGTCAAATCTTTTGTGACAGAACCTTTGTTAGTATATTTAGGAATTACTTGTACAAGTCTTTTGGACTCTCACATAGAGGTTTAGAGTCAGCTTGTTGTTGGTTGGTTATATCTTTTTTTTCTTGGGAAGAACTTTGTTTAGAGATTTTGTACAATCTGTATAGAACATAACACCAATATACAATCGTCACGATACTGCAAAGTTTGACGGTAAGTGGATCAAACTTTATATGTGCGAGAAATACTAGCATTGCAATGCTGAGTAGTGCCGCTTGCCAGTACAGTACAACTTCTTGTTTGCTTTTTTTCTCTCGCAACTCTTCTGCGAAGTCATATGGAGTGATTAGGCCAAGAAAGACTTTGATCTCTTCCTCGATGTACTGTGCTTCTTCCCAAGAGGGGAGCTCCTTTATGAGTGGGATTTCTTCTTGAGAGTGTAAGATCAGATTTACGGAATAGCTATTCTTAATAGTACCTCCAGACTCGTAAGGGTTCTCTTTGACAAATGCAGAGTGGATATGAGATGTTTTTATTCCCATTGCTTTGCGCAAACGAAAGGGTGAGTTGTAGCTAAGAATTTTTGTTTGATCTAATATGATATAGGTGCGAAAGATAAAGCCAAGAAGAAGGCTAAAGAATACAATTGTAAAGAAAATGGTTATTATTAGAAAAAAACCAATCGCCGTAAATGAATCGATGAAAATAGACATGGATAGTAAAATGCCTAGCAAGGGAGCTATAAAGTTCAGAATATTGGGAATGTAAAACCAATAGCGGGTAAGCCTAATACCATTTGCGGTTTTCTTTTTGCTAATGTTATGGGGTTTGTTCATTTGTAGAGTGCTAGGAAATATTAGTTTATGGCATGGATCTTTTTTTACTGTGAATCTTCAAATGGTAGTTTGTAAATGCGTTTTTAGATTTTTTTTGTGTACCCTGTGTTTGTGATGAGTTTCGCGAATGCCTTTTATAAAGGTAAAAAATCAGCAAGGAAATGCCTAGGATACCATATGGAATGGCGAAGGTGAAGTAGAAATTTGCAAAAGTAAAGTAATACGATGAGATGATAGACAGGAACAAAAAATAAAGCCATACACGGAAGATTCGTTTGTCCCAATTGTATTCTTTGGATCTTTTGCGAATGGTTCTATCTTTTGCGTGGCCTAGAAAAGTTTGTATCGTTTCTGCAATGTAGAGAGCTTCTTGGGGAGAAGGCAGATCTTCGACAAAAGCAATTTCTTTTTTTTATCGTATAAGGTCTTTCCATTTGTACAATAGAGTACCTAAAAGCTGAGGAATTTATAATCTTTTTAGTGTTCCTAACTCTTTTTTCTTTGATGGGATAGAAAAGTAGACTGCAAGTTACAGCGTGTCCTAAAACCTGTCTATTCTCATGTAAAAGGCAAGCTGCAAGAGTCTGTAGTTTTGTTTGAGGACAGGCTCTTATATACTTTACGGTTTTATGGCTGCAAACTTTTATCCAAGAATATGCAAGAATACATCCAACAACTGAGACAAGCAGGGTATATGGGCTGGTTGCAAGTCTTTCGTATGGTTCGTATCACAAAGCAGGGAGACAAGCAGATCGCGTGGATAGACATGCAGCAGGGTTTGGCCGAGCAGTTGCAAGTCGGTGGCGAATTTTCTCTTGTGAGAATCCAACAGTCTTATGATATACAAAATAGCTTAGACTTTGTTGACTTTATCTTCGAAGAAGGAGTCTGCAACCATTCACATATAGAAGAAACGAGGTTGCAACGGCAAGACTCACAATTTGCAACTGCTACGAGGCAAGAAGCGTACTGGCGACCAATCCGCAAATATATTGCCAGTAATACTATCTATGCGATTGGAGTGAATGCCTTTATCCAGAACGAATACGGTGAAATAGCAGCCGTACAACGCAAAGACGATGGTATGTGGAGCTTTCCCGCAGGGACAAGAGAAATTGGCGAGTTGTTGCAAGAGTCGGTTGTCAAAGAAGTAGAAGAAGAAACTTCTTTGGTAACTAAAGTGGATCAGTTATGCTATTTATACATTTTCCCCTTTGTTTTGCCCAGTGGTGATTGCTATACCTACTTAACGGCTCTGTACAAATTGCAGCTAGTCACAGGAGAACTACGGGTCAATGATATAGAAAATACACAAGCCCGTTGGTTATCGATTGAAAAAGCAAAGACAATGTTCCAACGGGATTGGCGGGAGCGACTTGGCTACTATCTAGACCATAAGGTAGGTAGTGGAGTGCTTATCTTATAGTTTATTGTAAATATTGGGCAAAAAACTCACGGATCTTTTTTCCTCTATCTTGCGTGATGCCGTTTTCTGTACTGTATACTACCTCTTCACCTTTGCGAATCGTAAGTTTCCAAGGTCTCTTGTCTATA
>JBCCIA010000544.1:0-3705 GCA_039028475.1 Spirochaetota bacterium
AAAAATTAAAGAAGAAATCAAAAATAACTATTGTAGCAAGTTTTGATAGTAATGTGTGGAAAGAAAGGGACTAGGAGATAGAGTTTTAAAATACTCTTGACGCTTGCGTATACAAACACAAAGTCTAAACTGCTCCGCTTGGAATACTAGCTAAAAATGAAAAATAATGACTCTATCGCTCACCTGCAAGAATTAGACAACTTACGTAGGCAAAATGCAGAACTACTTACGAAACAGCATAAGTTGGAAAAAGAGAATCAAACCTATCGTAAAATTATAGACTATGTCACTGGAACAACTCTTGTTTCTAATGAATCAGAACCATGCATTTTGAATCCAGAGATGGCACAGCAAATTGGGAAATATGTAAAAAAGCAAGAATCCTATGAAAAAGCTATCATTGCTTCCTTGGATGATATAATTTTTCTCTTAGATGGTAGTTATGCATTTATCAATGTTTGGACGAATCAACCGGAAAATCTGTTTTTACCTATTGAAAAGTTGCTGGGAAAAACAGTTAGACAGGCTTTAGGAGAGGAGTTCGCGATCCCCTTTGAAAAGTTAATCGATAGAGTCATTCAGACAAAGGAAAGACAGAGCATTGAATACTTAGCTCCCGATAAAGTGTCTTATTACCGAGCCATACTAAACTATGTGTTGACTGATGACCCTTCTTCGCAGTTGGTGTCTTGCATGATCCGAGATATAACCCAACAAAAGAAAACACAAGAAGCTTTATACAATAGTGAAAAAAAATTTCGTATGCTTGTCAATGCTAGTTATGATGATATATTTATCACCAATGCTGAAGGAAAATTTATCTTTGTAAACCAAAATATTTGTGATGAGCTGGGATATACAGAAACGGAACTCTTGCAAATGTCTATTTTTCAAATCTCTTTCGGTTCGGACAAATTTAGCAATCTCATGCAAGTCATTCGGCAAAAGGGACATTTGGTATTTGATATGGTGCATATGAGTAAAGCTGGAGAGCAGATACCTGTTGAGTTGAATATGCGTTTCACTACCTTTGAAGGCGAACCAGCGTATCTTGGAATTGCTCGCAATACAACGGAGAGAGTTAAATCAGAAGCAAAGCTGCGGCAATACAAAAATATCATTGATAAGTCCAATGATGCTATATTTCTCATTGAACCAAAGACAGGTAAGTACATTGACTGCAACCAGAAGGCCTGTGATATCCTTGGTTTCAGCAAAGAGGAACTTCTCCAAAAAGGAGTCATTGACATTGCCAAGCACATTTCTGATGAAGGCATTCTCAAACGAAGGGTTGATTTTGTAAAAAAGAAAAACGGTCTTGTCTTTGAAACAGAGTACAAGCACAAAAAGGGAAGTGTCATCCCGGTAGAGGTGAGTGCTACTTTGATCGATTATCTCAATCATACCATGATGCTAGCAATGGTGCGAGATATCAGCAAACGCAAGCAGGATGAGAAAGCATTGTACCAGGCAAATATGGTGATCGAAAATAGTCCTGCTGTGTTGTTTCGTAGAAGAGCCGACAAAGGTTGGCCCGTAGAGTTGGTTTCGGGGAATATCATCCAATTTGGCTATACCGCACACGAATTGTTGTCTGGAACTATTTCCTATGTAGACTTGATCCACCCTGATGATTTGGTGCGGGTCAATGGAGAAACGATTCGCAATACAGCCAATGCGAGGGCGCGTTTTAGCCAAGAATACAGAATTCTAACCGCAAAAGGGGATGTGCGCTGGGTAGACGATAGAACTTTGATCGAACGCGATTCTAGGGGGCAGGTCACTCATTACCAAGGCATTGTCATGGATGTTACGGATAGGAAAGAAGCGGAAATTGAGTTGCAGCGAACCAAGGAAATGCTCGCGCAGACCAACTCTGTTGCTAAGGTAGGAGGATGGGAGTATGATTTATTGAAAAATACCTTGTACTGGTCCGATGTTACAAAAATCATCCATGAGGTACCACTATATTTTGAACCTAATATAGAAACAGCGATCAACTTTTATAAAGAAGGGGAAAGCCGCGAGAGAATGTCGCATGCTTTGCAAGAAGCAATTGAAAAAAGTGAGCCATACAATTTAGAACTGCAAATTGTTACTGTCCGTGGTAGAGAAGTCTGGATAAATGCCATTGGCAAACCGGAATTTCAAAATGGTGTGTGTGTTCGCCTATACGGTGTTTTCCAAGATATTGACGCGAAAAAGAAAATAGAACAAGAAATCCGCAACGCACAGATACAAGCAGAACGAGCCAACCAAGCCAAGACTGCTTTTCTTGCCAATATGAGCCATGAATTGCGTACACCCTTGAATGGAATTTTAGGATTCGCACAAATTTTAATGGCTGATTTGGAGTTGAATTCTAGCCAACAGCAGCAAGTAAATAGTATCTTTGAAAGCGGGCAGCATTTGTTAAATCTGATTGAAGATATATTGGATCTATCTAAAATAGAAGCAGGGAAAATTGAATTGGAACCGGAAGAGTTTTCTATGCGGCAAGCATTGCAGAGTATCGTTTCTATGATGGAGTTTCGTGCCAGCGAAAAGGGTATTCAATTTTACTATACGTTTGCAGATGACGTACCGGATCGTATAGTAAATGATGAGAAGCGTCTACGACAAATTGTATTGAATTTGCTAGCGAATGCTATTAAATTTACAGAAAGGGGGCAAGTTACTTTTTCCATCACTAGGTATAGAGATAAAATACGCTTTCGCATAGAAGATACGGGCATTGGTATGGAAAAGGAAGATTTGCAGCTGCTCTTTAAACCTTTCCAGCAGGTTGGAGAAAAAAACTATAACAACAAAGGAACTGGGTTAGGCTTAGCTACAAGCCAACACATCGCTGAGTTAATGTCTAGTAAAATTTATGTTACAAGTACAATCGGCCTGGGTAGTCATTTTTGGTTTGACTTATTTATACCAAATGTACTTTCTGAAAAGTCTATTAGTGAACAGGCCGTTAACCAATATCCCATAGGCTATACAGGTGAGCGTAAAAAAGTACTAGTGGTAGATGATGAAATGACAAATCGCGTACTCATCAAAACCTTTCTGGAGAAATTAGGTTTCTTGGTAGAGTTATCGGAAAATGGCAAGCAGGCTCTTTTGCAAGTCGAAACCTGGCAGCCACACCTTGTACTATTAGATTTGATGATGCCTGTTATGGATGGTTTTGAGGTTTGCAAACAGATCCGTCAGTTGCCTAATTCAGCGGATATAAAAGTATTGATTTTGTCGGCGAATGTATTTTCACTGACACGCAAACGCATTGCCGAAGCAGGCAGCGATGACTTTATAGCAAAGCCTTTATCGTACCATGAATTGTTGGTAAAGTTAGCCAAGTTGCTGTCATTGACTTGGATTTATCATTAGAATTTGTTGTCGTTTTTACGTTGAACACCTGCCGCTTGCCATCTGACAACATGCCGTTCAGGTTAGCATTCCCGCATCGGTTGTACCAGAACGCTCCCTAAATCGAGAAATTGCAACACGATTAATGACGCAGTGAAAATATTATTTATGCAATTTTGAACTGAGGTAGGTTTTGATTTTTGCACTCTTTGCTATGATAGCTTACTGTCATTACTTCTGAGAACGGATTGACGTATAAGGGAGATTGATAATAATTACTGGAATTATTGACTGGATTTATTCCCGTCTGGGGAGTACTAATAGATGGTGCAGATGTACCAGTACTCG
>JBCCIA010000545.1:0-3682 GCA_039028475.1 Spirochaetota bacterium
GACTTATCAAAAATATGAATAGGAAAGATAAGAGTTTCGTCAGAGCGAACTTTGATATAAATTACCAATTCATCTGGATCGTATGGAATTTCAAAAATAAAGTTTTTGTGTGGATAGATTCTGTCTTTGTAAGGCATCAAACGGCCACTTTTATAGGCAAGTATCTGTTCTTTGCCACTGATATAGACATCAATGTAGTCGAGATGTGGCCAGGGTATCTCTAATAGAACTGCCTCAGAGCGCGAAATGTACTTCAGCTTGAGTCGAAACCAAAAAGTGGAGCGAGAAAAGCCAAAGTTTATGTTCTTATTCTCGTATGGTAAAAATTCTTTGTCTAGATTCCCGTTTAGAATGTCTTCCCGCTTGATTGAGTGTTTCTTGTCCTCTAAGTATTGGAAATAGGGAGTGGCGTTGTACTTATCTTTTTCTTGTTTTAACTCTAAGATATGCCTTTCTGTAGCGAATATAGTTTGGCAGAAAGCGAGTAGTAGGTACAGTATAGAGATTAGATATGTTTTGCCTGTGTATATTCTGTGCACTAAAAAATACCTGGAATGAATCTTTTTTTGTGTTGGAAATGGGAAGCGTAATGGGGGTTTTGCAATAGCTTTTCTTCTTCTGCACGTATACGAAAAAACAAAAGACCAGCGTTGCAGATGCTATAGAAAAATAGACTGAATAGACAGGTATGGAATAGAGAGATTGCTAGGAGTTCTATTATAACGATCAAATAATTTGGATGTCTTATGTACTTGTAGAGTCCTTTGGTACAAATAGAGGATGCATCTTGTGGGTCATAGATAACTTTTGTGTTCCAGTTTTCACGCAAACTTGTCAGAACGCTAAACCTCCCTATAAGTGCAAAAAAGAGTAAGAACAGGCTTATACTGGCAATACTCGGATAAAAGGGTCTTTGAAAAACGATCATTTCTACTGGTACGGAAATCAGAAAGAATGGGTGTAGAATAAAAAATAGAAAGTAATATTTTTCAGAAACCTCCAAGGCAGTTTTTCTTTTTCCAGCATTTTTTTTGGCTATAACTAATTCTATTAAGCGTAGTAAAATTGTACAAGCGATGATACAAAGTAAAATATAGTGTGAATGACTTGTTGGCATATATGTTAGTATAGACTTGTAGGAAGTATGTTAACTTTGCAATTGCCTTTTCCAGCAGTTATGAGATATTGTATTGTCCAGGGTTTGTTGGCTTCTATGCTTATGGGAATGGAAATAGGAGCAGATAGCAGGTTGGAGCCATCCACTGTGTAATCTGTAGGTACACAGGAACGAGAGAACTGTTTCAAGGAAAAAATAGTGGAACATGAGATATTCAAAGTATTTTGGTTTTCGGCAGGTAGGTTTTCAAATAGCTTGGTTTTGAAGGCTTTTATTTCTAATCCTTCGTAGTTGACTTCGATAGAGTTATTGAAATCTACAACATTTTCTTCTCCGTAGCGATTGTTATAGGCTGCATAACAGTCTAGATAAATTTCTGTAGCAGAGCAGTCTTTGCCAGACTTTTTGTCTAGGGAATCGCAAACTCCTCCCGCTTTTTGTACGGTTAATAGATCTGTTTCAACCCCGCTAGGTACTTTGATGAGAATGTCCTTTTCCAACTCATACTTGTCTACAACGGGTTGGTATTCAAAGTATTCATTTAAATTGTATATCGAGTTAATATCTGTAAATACTTCTGCTTGCACGGAACCAATACTTACGGTATGATTCTCCGGGTTTTTGTCGAATTCGTTGCCTTTGATAAGGACTAAAGAAGGTACAAATGTTTCTTCTTGGGTGGCTAAGGTTGCATTGTTTAGATCATCGGTAGTTTGTCTGCTTGTAGCGCGAATGGAAGAGGAAGGGGTGATGATAACATTTGTGGTAGTGTAGCCTGGGTGTACCCTTGCTGGTTCGATAGAAGTAATCTTGAAGTTCTGGTTGATAGGAATGTTGAGGATATTCTCAAAAATGAAGTTTTGTGTATAATCTCCCAATGGATTGGGGTCATCCTTGCAGTTGCTAACTAGTACAAGAAAAAGTGTTGCGATGATTGTTAGGATTCGTTTCTGCATTACTCTAATGGACTATAAAGTCTGTTGTAATTTTAAGCTATTAAAAATATTATGCAAGAAAATAATGATTGATCAACCTATTTTATTCCGGAATCAGAAAAATATTTCCAAAATTGTCTTGAATCGCTCTCATAAAAGGAATGCCATAAGCCGTGAACTTCTAAATGCCCTCCAAAAGGTATTATTGCAACTGCGTGACGATTCTAGTGTTTCCTGTTTGCTTTTGACGGGAAGTGGAGAGAAGGCTTTCTGTGCTGGTGCAGATTTGCAGGAAAGAGCCTCTATGTCAGAAGAGGAAGTAGTTGCTTTTCTGGATCAATTCCGGGAAACACTGGATATTTTGGAGAATTTGCCTTTTCCGGTAGTTGCCGCTCTGAATGGGAGTGCTTTCGGCGGTGGTTTGGAAATTGCTTTGGCGTGTGATCTACGTATTGCGCGAGAAAGGGCCTCCTTTGGTCTAACGGAGGCTAAGTTAGGCATTATTCCAGGGGCTGGTGGTACGCAAAGGTTATCCCGTCTCGTAGGGGTTGCAAAGGCTAAAGAATTGATTTTTCTGGGTAAGAGGCTTCCTGGGAAGGCTGCTCTTGCCTATGGTTTGGTAAACCAGTGCTTTTCAGATGCGGAATATGAGGAAAAGTTGGCTCAGCTTGTCGAAGAGCTTATGTCTTCCGCTCCTCTTTCATTGAAATTTGCTAAAACAGCGATTGATAGAGGTTTGACGATGAATTTATCTGCCGCATTGGATCTAGAGAGGCAACTTTACAATAAAACATTGACCACAAAAGATAGGTTGGAGGGCTTGCTTGCCTTTAGAGAAAAACGTAAGCCTGTGTTCAAAGGAGAATGATGTGATACTAACTGGGAAAGAAATCCAGAAACGACTCGATAAAGATATCTTTATTATCCCCTACGAAGAGAAGCAGCTAAACCCAAATTCTTATAATTTACGCCTGCACAATGAGCTTTTGGTATATACTACATTTCCCTTAGATATGAAAAAGCCCAATCCTACCCAAAAATTGCAGATCCCAGAAGAGGGTCTTTTATTAAAGCCAAACAACCTATACTTAGGTCGAACCTTGGAATTGACAGAAACTCACAATTTGGTACCTATGCTCGAAGGACGTTCCTCTATAGGCCGCTTGGGGATGTATGTACATGTTACCGCCGGTTTTGGAGATGTAGGCTTCAAGGGGTACTGGACCTTAGAAATATCTGTTATTTCTCCTCTACGTATCTATCCCGGTGTCCCCATCTGTCAAATTTTCTATCATACCTTAGAAGGAGAGATTACCGAATACAGCTCTGGAAAGTACCAGGGAAATACGGATATCCAACCTTCCTTTTTGTACAAAGATTTTTCTTAAACCTCTCTTATCTCTGGACTCTGTTTAAGGAGCATAAGTCCAGAGAGCAAACTCTTTCTCAATAAACTTTCTCTAATTCTTTCCAAACTCCATTGATCCTCGTGACCCAGCCGTTGTATTTTATAAGCGTACCAGGATGTCCAAGAGCACTCGGATGACCAGGAAGATATACTTCAGTTAATTCTAAAATATTGCCATAAATATATAGCTTACTTGTGTTCTGTCCGAAAGAATATTCTATA
>JBCCIA010000546.1:0-3672 GCA_039028475.1 Spirochaetota bacterium
ATTCCGAAAGATATTAAGAAATCAAGAGTTCGATCCATTACTGTAATAGATCGCACAAGGAATGAAAAGACTAAAAAGAGATCTAACGAGAAAGTGTGGTTAGTTAGGTTAGAATATTGTGTAAGTCCTACCAAATTTTATTATGGAGAAAATTTTACGAGTAAAGGTTGTAAACAAGTTCCTTTTGCACCAGGTAGTAGTATAGCTCGTGCTACTTATGAAGTATATAACCTTGCAGAAAAAGGTCAAAAAGCGTTTTGGGAACCAATCAAAGCGAAACCACTCAAAAAAGGACATAGGTACGTAATAATGATCAACTCGACTAGTATCATACATAGTCCAGATCTATATTTTGTTCATTGATGATATACTTTGGATAGCCACATAAACTTCAAAACTCACCACAAAAAGCTACTCCCTCTTTTTGTGATGAGGCTCTTTTTCTTACTCTTCCAATTCTCTACGCACATCCTTTATGATCGCGTGTGCCAGCTTGCGGTAGCGGATGCGGCGTTTCAGGGAATAAACATTCGGTTTGGCGAGTCTGTCAATGCAGACTGTGAGACGGTCTAAAAGACCTTTTAAATCGAAATCATCTGTGTGTTCCATATTGGAACCTCCTGGTTTTTCAAAAATTTAGAAATGCCCAAGAGTACACAAAAGGCTTGACTAGGTGTACTAGCATACAAACCTAAAGGTGCGTCCCTTGGGCGTGGTTTCTCAGTCCGGAAGTAGCTTGCCGGCATGACCGGGCTGAGAGCTTTTCGCATAGCATACGTAAAAACGTATATGGGTACAATGGTATTGTTTCGGGAACCTGTCTACTACTTTTTTGTAAACTAGAACGAGATGTGTTCGTTTGGTAGACTAACACATGGTAAGTCTCTTTTTACACTTTCTTCCACTAGGAAACCTTAAAAAAAGCTAATAAAGGCAAAAAATTCATTTACTTACATGAATTGTTTTCTTAGTCTCTACCTTGTGGAGAATCGCACCTATTTGGTCCGACTGGTAAGAGCTTTTCTATGTTAAAATATTTGAATGTATTTCGTTTGATCCGCGATATGAAGTTGCAGACAAAAATGATATTTCTGATCACGGGAGTGGTACTTATCAGTGTGGTTCCCCTTTCCTACATCGTCTTGCAACGCAACCAAGCCGTTGTGCGGGATAAGACAATCGAAGTTTGTAAGAATTTGGGCAATAACATTTCCAACCTCGCTACAGAGGAGCTTCTCATCAACGAAACATACGATGATACTCGTACCGCCTTGGCCCGTTTGAAGGATAGCAGCATCACCGGTCTATTGGAATCCTATGTTTTGAACATCGATGGCAAATACGTCGCTGATTTGCACGAACAAAAGGAAAACCAAGCAGCCAGCCCAGAAGAGAAGAAGTTTTATTTGACCTTGCCTAAGCTTGTCGAGCAAGAGTTGCTGATTGGCAAAAAGAAAGTTCTGCGTTTTTCCTACCCTATCTTTATCGATTACAAAAAAGAAAAAATGCGTGTAGGCACAGCTGTTTTTGAGTTTGACAAGGAGAAAGTCTATGAACCTGTTAGGAAGATTCGCCGGACCATCTTTATGGTTTCTGGGATTGCCTTTGCCGTTGCCATTATCATTGCTATCTCTACCGCGTTTTACTTTACCAGCCCTCTGAAGCGCCTTTCGGAGGGGGCTGAGATTATCGGTGGAGGCCAACTGGAACACCGCATCCAAGTCAAGCGCCGGGATGAATTGGGACAACTGGCTTTTACCTTCAACCAAATGACAGAGCAGATTCAGGATTTCACCCACAACCTAGAACTCAAGGTGAAGGAGAGGACGGAAGAACTGAACCGAACCCTACAAGAAGTGCAAGCTTTGAAAGTCGCCCAGGACGGGGATTACTACTTAACTTCTTTGCTCTTGTCGCCTTTGCAACAGAACAATAACAAGAGCCGTTATACCAAAACGCATTTTTATATCGAACAAAAGAAAAAGTTCAAGTTTCGCAAATGGGACGCCCATATTGGTGGTGATATCTGCATCTCTGACTCCATCCAACTCAACGGTAAGACGTATACTGTGATTTTAAATGGGGATGCGATGGGTAAGTCGATCCAAGGGGCGGGGGGAGCCTTGGTTTTAGGAGTGGTATTCAATGCGGCTCTGACCCGCTCGCGTCTAGTGAAAAATGAAAAGGTATACCCAGAGGCTTGGCTGAAAGAGCGTTTTCTGGATTTGCACAATGTTTTTATCTCGTTTGAAGGCTCTATGTATATTTCGGTGTGTATGGGTTTGGTGGAAGAGGACACCGGGCTTTTCTACTATATCAACGCCGAGCACCCTTGGACTGTTTTGTTTCGTGATGGAATCGCTTCCTTCATGGAAGAAGAGTTGGAAATTCGCAAGCTGGGTACGCCAGAGCAGGAAGACCGTTTTCGTGTGCGTATTTTCCAGCTTTTACCAGGTGATGTGGTGATTACCGGTTCCGATGGTAGGGATGATTTGATCCTAACCAATGAAGAGACAGGGGAAGAATTTGTCCAAGAAGACGAGACAGAGTTCCTACGCCGCGTGGAAGAGGGAGAGGGAAATTTAGAGAAAATTGTCAAAGCAGTGAAAGAGAATGGAAAGCTGATGGATGATTTTACCCTACTGCGTGTGGGCTACAATGAGACGTATGAAACGATTGTAGATTTGGCTGTGGATGAAGAACTCGGAGAAAAAGTAGGGCGGGGGAGTCTTTTGGTGAACGAAGGCAAGGAAGAAGAAGCCCTACGTGTTCTAGAGGATGTATTTGTCGAGAACCAAAAGTATCCCGATCTGCTAAAGTTGTTGGGACGTTTGTACTACAATAAAAAGGAATTTGCCAGAGCTGCCCAGTGTTTCGAGGAATACCTCAATGTCAACCCTGGGGACAATGAGTACCTATACGCTCTTTCCAATACCACCCGCCAAGTTGGCAATTTGCACCGTGCTGCTGATTTAGGCGAGAGGTTGTACCTACGCCAGCACAACCACTACCTAAACTTGGTGAACTTAGCGATGATCTACCGCGATTTAGAGATCTATGCACGCGCCAAAAAGATGATCGAAAGGGCTATCGATATCAATCCTGATAAGCCAGATGTAGCCAGACTGTACCGAGAAATTCGTGAAGAAGCGAGGGCCAAAGAAGATTCGTTGACGGAGGAGAGGAAAGAGTCCATCCGTGAAGAATACGAAAAACACATCGTCAAAGCGAAAGAGCTTTACCAGAAGAAGAAGTACTTCCCGGCTCTGGTTTCGTTTAAAAAGGCGATGGCTCTCGATGAGCAGAGTTCCAAGCTAATGTTTAAAATAGCCAATTGTTGTTTTTTTACCAACAATTATAAGGACGCGATTCGCTTTTACCACCGAGCCATTGCTATCAATGGTTCTAACTACCGAGCCAGGAATAATTTAGGCAAAGTATTTTTTGAGCAAAAAGAATTTGAAAACGCCAGAGAGCAGTGGCTTCTCACTTTAGGTTTGAAAGAGGATTTCAAACCGGCGATTGTAAATATCAAACGTCTGGATACTTTTTTATCCGCACGAAAAAGAGAAGAAAATGGTAAAGAAGAGGGTGCTTTGCTACAAACGGAGGAGGTGGAAGCCGTTTGAAAGCCTTGCAACAAAAGAAGTTTTTGACAATCGTACTCGTAGC
>JBCCIA010000547.1:0-3669 GCA_039028475.1 Spirochaetota bacterium
AAAAAATTAGCTTTTATTTTAAATAGAAATAAGAACAATTGTCAAGTTTTAATTGAAGGTAAGAGAAATCATGAGTAAAATTTTAAATCTTACAGCGTGTCTTAAAATAAGTGTATTCTTACATGTAAGGCAAGCTGCAAGAGCCTGTAGTAGTATTTTCAGACAGGCTCTTATAGAGATTTGATATTTTTGATTTATAAAAAAAGTATTATTCGACTCTAATTGTTAAATTTTGGTTTGGTTTGTTGATATGAATTTGTGGAAAAAACTATTTCTTGTATTTTTGATTGGTTCTTTTGCGGTTTACTACACCTTCGAAAAAGGCTTCTTACGCTTTAACTACCCCGATAAGGATACCTTTCCTGTTGTGGGTATTGATATTTCACACCACCAGGGGAAGATTGATTGGCAGAAGGCTGAGGGTTATGGTCTGTCTTTTGTCTATATAAAAGCCACAGAAGGGGAAGACTACCAAGACCCCAGATTCCAAGAAAACTGGCAGGGTGCTGGGAGTCTCTCACTGGCGAAGGGAGCTTATCATTTTTTTACCTTTTGCAAATCGGGTGAGGTACAGGCAAAAAACTTTATTGCTACTGTTCCCGTAGTAAAAGACAGCCTCCCACATGTGGTTGATCTAGAATTTGGTGGCAATTGTAAAGCTCGTCCTAGTAAAGCTAAGCTGTTGTCCGAGTTGCAAATATTCAGCAATGCAATTCTGCAAAAGTATGGCCGTAGACCGATCATCTATGTCACCAAAGATGCTTATAATATCTATCTGACAAATGCATTGCCAAAGCATAAGATTTGGTTCCGCAATATTTTTTTCCAACCCGGCAAGCTACCCGATGGTCGTAAATGGGACATTTGGCAATTCAGCAACCGTGGTAGAATTCCAGGGATAACAGGTCCGGTGGACTTAAATGTTTTTCATGGGAAAGAGGAGGCGTTTGTAAAATTAATGTAACAGTCTGTCCATTAAAACAAAACTACAGACTCTTGCATCTTACCAAGTATGTATGCTAAGCAACCAAACTTAACTTCCTCACTTCTTATGGAAAATTACTTGCTTATGACACGAGTTATGATATCAATAGACTTATCGATTGCTTGGTGATTGTCTATAACTAGCAAACAAATGATGTTTTGATCCGGCAAAGTGTCACTTTATCGGTATAGTTGAATAGGAGAAAGAGATGGAAAAAATCAAGATATTAGGGTATGAAATTGATACAGAGCTTCATAGCGGGAGAAGAGGTAGAACGTACCGGGCGATAAAGAGTGATGGCAATGAGAAAGTTATACTAAAAACCCTGGTTGAATACCCATCAGCAAGGGATGTAGCTCGAATCAAGAAAGAGTATGAAGTTCTCAAAGGAATCCGTTCCCCTGGCATTGTGGAAATACTAGCTATGGAAATTTACAATGAATCTCCTATTTTGGTGATGAAGGATACCAATGGTACTTCTCTCGCTAAACTTTTCAAAGAAAAACATTTTACCTTGCAAGAGAAGCTAGAAATTGCCATCCAATTGTCCGAAGCTATTGAAAATATCCACCACCAGGAAGTGATCCATCTAGATATAAAACCTTCTAATGTTATATACAATTCTGAGCATAAAGATCTGAATGTAATTGATTTTGGTATTTCGACAAGACTCAGTAGAGAGAACCCGAGTATTACCTCTCCTGATAAATTAGAAGGGACCCTCGCCTATCTTTCTCCAGAACAAACCGGCAGGATGAATCGAAGTATCGATTATCGGGCTGACTTTTACTCTTTGGGCATTACTCTCTATGAGTTGTTTACCGGAGAGCTGCCCTTCTATTCGCAAGATTCTATGGAGATGGTACATTTTCACATTGCTGTAGAAGCGGAACAGGCGTATGTTAAAAACTCTGAGGTTCCGCAAAATATCTCTAATATCATCTACAAACTAATGAGCAAAAAGGCGGAGGATCGCTACCAGGCAGGCTATGGGATTCGCTATGATTTCCAACAATGTCTGGAGTTACTGCACAGAGGGGAGTTGTATTCACAAAGTATAGACTTAGCAACACGTGATGTGTCTGAAAGGTTCCAGATTCCACAGAAACTCTATGGTAGGGGAAAAGAAATTGGAAAACTCCTATCATCTTTTGACCGAATTTCCAATGGTTCCAGTGAATTGATGATTGTGAAGGGGTATTCAGGTATTGGGAAATCCGCTCTAGTCAATGAAGTGCATAAGCCAATTGTAGAAAAGAGAGGGTATTTTATCAGTGGTAAATTTGACCAGTTCAAGCGAGATATCCCTTACAATGCCATTATTCTTGCTTTTCAGGATTTGGCTCGCCAACTTCTTACAGAATCTGAAAGTAAAATCAGACATTGGAAAGAAAAAATTGGCAAGGCAGTAGGAAGCAATGGCCAGGTAATTATTGATATTATTCCTGAGCTAGAGTTCATCATTGGCAAACAACCTGCTGTTGCAAAGTTAGGGCCTACAGAATCCCAGAATCGATTCAATATGGTATTCAAAGAACTTGTAAAAGTTTTTACAGCCAAAGAGCATCCACTGGTACTATTTATCGATGATATGCAATGGGCAGATAGCGCCAGTTTGAAATTTACCGAAAACATACTTTCTGATGGAGAGATAGAGTATTTACTCTTTATTTCTTCATACCGTGACAATGAGGTGGATGTGACACACCCCTTGGTATCTACATTGGATTTACTCAAAAAATCTGACTGCACGATACAAACGATCAAATTGACCCCTCTTGCTTTATCTGATATTAACTTACTAGTCAGTGAATCTCTAAAGAGGGAGGCTCAATCCACATTTTCTCTATCTTCCCTAGTGTTGAAGAAAACCAATGGCAATCCGTTCTTTGCTTCAGAGTTCTTAAAATCTTTATATGAAAATAAGTTTTTAAACTTTGTGACTAACCTAGGGGATTGGCAGTGGGATGAAGAAAAAATAGAAAGTGCAGGTATCACTGACAATGTCGTTGAATTGATGTCTACAAAGATACAGAAGCTATCGCAAAAGACTCAAAAAATCTTGCAATTGGCATCCTGTATTGGCAACCGCTTCGATTTAAAAACTCTGGCAATTGTTTACCAAAACACGGAAGACCAAACCGCAGTGGATTTTGAGGAAGCCTTACAAGAAAGTATTATTCAGCCAATTGGAGACTCTTATAAGTATATTTCAGAAGGAAAATATGAAGAGATCGTATATCGCTTTTTACACGATAGAGTACAACAGGCTGCCTACGCTTTGATTCTCGAAGAGGAAAAGAAAATTGTTCACCTCACGATAGGTAGGCATTTATTGCAGAAGACGAACGAAGAAGAATTAGAAGAAAACGTTTTCAATATTGTCAATCATTTGAATATTGCGAAAGAGTTACTAGAAATGGAAGAGGAAAAGATCCAACTAGCCAAACTCAACTTGTTGGCAGCCAAAAAAGCCAAAACAAGTAATGCTTTTTCCTCTGCTTTGAACTTGATCAATGTTTCTTACCAAATTTTAGAAAATAGTTGGCAAAGCAATTACGAATCTACCTATGAAATATACTTACACAAAGCAGAATGCGAATATTTGAACAACCAATTTGAGCAGGCAGAAAATATTTTTGATAGTATACTTAGGAATGCTAACAATATAGAAGACAAAGCAA
>JBCCIA010000548.1:0-3663 GCA_039028475.1 Spirochaetota bacterium
AATATTTTATAATAAAATTTGTAACAAACTGTTTCCCATGTGTTTCAGAACCAATTCTGGGATTTCCATGAACACCATTAGAAATTGCCCCATAAGCAACTAAATCATCTGCATTTACTGAATTATTCTGAAATATCCTTAAAATACCACTACCCGGATGGCCTGTGGTAAAAGATCCATTCGCATTTTGCATAATATTTGCTCCATTGGTTAATCTAAGGTTATATCTTTTACCTTGTGTTTGATCATCATGATACGTTCCAATTTCTTTATTCGTTTTATATGCAAATTCATTTCTTTCACTTTGGCCTGCGCCTATTGGACTTGCACTTCTTGCATCTGGTAATGTGAAAGTTGTACTTCCATCACCAGCACCCCATTTGTATGTATCCGTGCCCCCTGTATCTTTTAAGACCATATGCAGCTCTGCATAAGTAGTTCTTGATATTTGTGAGCCATCGCATAGTAGCCAACCATTTGGAGCAGTTGAACCTGCAAAGGGTATAATTGAACCAACAGGCACAATGTCTTCTCTTTTGGGAAAGTTCAATTGAATCCACTCTGTTCCATTAAACCATTCTAAATTTTCATTGTTTTTTCTAAGTCTTTCTAATTGCTCAATTTCTATTTTTGCTGACATATCGCTTTACTTAACTCCTGTTGTTTTTTTATTTTAATATTCGATTGCAATTGCTTCTACTTCTTCTACTGTGCTACATGCATTGATCTGTGATTTGTAGAGCCACTTTTTCTCGTATAGGTTTGTTCCCATCGTGTCTAGGTCTGTTTCTATGAGATTTTTTAACCCTTCTAATTGTACTTCTGTTAAAGAATGGGCTTGATCATTGTAGTCGACCCAGGTAATAGGTATAGAAATGTTCCCTTTACTGATTTCTCTTAATTTTGAATTACAATTTTTTAGATACATTTCCCCACTATCCCAAGTTGTGTTTATATAAGAAATAGTTCCTGTATAAGATTCTTTGGTTAATTCAAATTCTACTTTACTTTCTTCTAATTTTTTAGATTTACTATGAAATAACCTTTGCGATTCATCTACAGCCCACTCATTTCCATTCCAGGTTTCGTATTCTGTATAGAGGACGGGAGCTATCCTTGTATAATTTTCCCAATTGGGTTCTATTCCTTTACTATAGTATTTATGTGTTTTTTCCGTTTTATGATAAAGAGGAATTTCCTCAAAATTAGGATAGGAAATCCATGTATCTACAGTAAACTTCCAGTAATACCCAGGTTCTAGAGTTGTTTCAGGAATGGGAATGGTTGTACTATTTGCTGGTTGTAAATAAATGGTTTCATTTTGTTTTTCTGATTCCAGAGGATCAATTTGACCACTTGTTTCTTCGATAAATATAAATTCTGTATTATATAGATAAAACATAAAATCCTCAATATTTAATGATAAAATTTACGATAAATTGTTTGCCTTGGGTTTCATTTCCTATCCTAGGAATTCCATGGATTCCATTTGAAATTGCTTCCCAAGCTAGTATGTCGTCTCCACTTCTTCCTGTTTGATTGCCTTCCGAGTTAACTTGGAAAATTCTTGTTACGGCTTCTTCTGTGTTTCGACGTCTAATTTTGCTGCCATCCACGTTCTTTAAAATTCGTTTATTATCTCTACGCAAATTATAATGTTTCCCTTGCGTTTGATCGTTTTCATACGAACCTAACTTTTTATTGCTAATGAAAGTATATTTGTCTGTTGTGCCAGCTCCCGCTGGACTAGCTGTTCTTGCATCTGGAATATTAAAAGTTGTATTCCCATCACCATCACCCCAAATTGTTCCAATGATTGAAAATAGGTTTTCATACGAATTGCGGGAAATCGCACTACCATCACAGATAAGCCAACCGGAGGGTGGTGTGGAACCTGCATAGGGTACGATGGAAGCAACGGGAACAGTTTGTGATAGGTTATTTATCTGTTGCCATATATTTCCATCAAACCACTCCAGTTCTTTTTTTTCGGTAATTCTGATTTTATCGATTTGTGACAGTTTGATCTTTTCTTGCATTTTATATTTCTCGATGATTAATTTCTTATTGTATTTGCTACCATAGCAGGATTTGGAATATCGGGTGGCCCATAATTTTTTAGAAAAAATTTTCCTACCAACATGAATTTTCAGTTTTCCGATTTTTAAATGTATGCTTTACTTATAGCGTGTCGTGTCCTAAAACCTATCTATTCTTACGTGAAAGATAAGCTCTTATAAAACACCTTTGATGGTGAATTTTTGATGCAATTCTTGTAGATTAATTCCTATACTTGTCTCCCTGCTTTGGCAGGGAGAATTTTTTTATACTATAGTTTTTTATAGAGTATTGGGTTCGGAGTTTATGTGAGAGTTTTGATAGTTTATCAAAGTAGGATGTTCTGATTGTAACTCATTTACGGCTTCTTGGAGTTTGTTAGAAATACGATACATACCTGCTTCTAGTTCGCTTAGATAGGATTGGCTGATCTTTATACCTTTTTTACGAAGAAGAGCAGCAAATTCTTTTTGACTCTTACCTAAAGACTTTCTTACTTTTTTCAATTCTTTTCCTGAGCTATAGTTATTGTCTTTATAATCTTCTATGTGAAAGTAATCAGGGTCTTTTCCTGCTTCATAGGCTTTGATAGCCATTTCACTGTAAGACAGTCCAGTGAATACATAACATAGATTCTTTCCTAGAATTTTGCATTCCCAAAAACCATGTTCATTGGGACAGAGTAAATGTATGGTGACTTTTCCACGTTTTGCCTTCCAAACAGACTCTATATTGGGAGGAGTGGGGACTTGTATTTTCATTTTTTTTTGTTTCTCCTGCTTTTGAGAAAAATATTTCTCCGATATTTTTAGTCTGAGCCGATATGGTCATATTTCTATTTAATAGAATTGCATTGTTCTTGTGCTTTGTAAATTCTTTTTTTATCATTTTTACCTTTCTCCTAAATTTTCCCTCACAAATAAGTAAGGGAAAGTCTTTGTTTGTGTATTTGTTAGGTCATATTAAATTTTTGTTATAGAGAAAAAATTATTTTGAGCTGCATTGAAAATTGTAATAGTTGTCCCTGAATTTTGATAAGCTATTAAATAAACTTGATCCCCTTTTTTCAGATCTAATGTAATTCCTGAAATTCTGCACACTGTATAACCTGAATATGTATTTGAGCCAGCAGCAATTTCAGTTGGATGATCTACAATTGCTTCACCGTTTACTCGCAACTGTAACTCACGAAATCCACTTGTATTGTTTGAAAATCGTACCTGAGCAGATATCATATAAATACCTGAAAGTGGAATGAAATATGAGGTTCCATTGAAACTTCCCCCATGTGTATTGACTCGTTTTATATTCCAGGTAAGTGGTTGTGCTTCTGTATTAGGTATTGGTTGTCCTGAGGTATCTGAGTAACTAAAAGCTACTGTTTCGTTGACTGAAATTGAATTACTATTTGAACTTTTACATATTATTGTTAAGTTTTCTCCTGAATTATTTCCTCCAGCACTCCATCCATGACTGGATTTAATACTTATGACATCATTTGCTTTGAAGTATTTATTATAATTAATTAAGACCTGTCCTGTGGAAGTAGGAGCTCCGATTCTATAATCGGTGTCTGAGGTGTCTAAATTTACTCCATTTACATTG
>JBCCIA010000549.1:0-3650 GCA_039028475.1 Spirochaetota bacterium
GAAAAACCTATGCAATACAAAGAAATGATTGGAAACCTAAGTGGCAATGACCAAACCCACGCAATTGTAATCTCGCGTTTTAACGAGTTTATTACCGAAAGCCTTCTCAAGGGAGCTATTGACTCCTTGCTACGACATGGCGTAAAAGAGTCTGATATAACGGTTGCCAGAGTGCCTGGAGCTTTTGAAATCCCTCTAATTGCCGACCAAATGGCCAAAAGCAAAAAGTATGACGCAGTTATCTGCCTCGGTGCCGTTATCCGCGGAGCAACCTCGCATTACGACTATGTAGCGGGAGAATCGGCTAAGATTGGTTCGATTGCCTTACAGACTGGAGTTCCGGTAGTTTTTGGAGTCATCACTACAGAATCCATTGAACAGGCCATCGAACGAGCAGGCACAAAAGCAGGTAACAAAGGACACGAAGCCGCCAGCACCGCTATTGAAATGGTCAACCTGGTGAAACAAATCTAATGGCTTCTAGAAATAATTAAAGAACTATACCCCAAACAGTAAAAGTTTATAATTGTATTTTTCTTCTGGAGTAATAACCTTTATATAAAAATTTGGACAGCTATATGATAAAACCAATAGAGAACGCTATTACAGATATTCAAAATGGAAAGATGATCATCCTTGTAGACTCTGAGGATAGAGAAAATGAAGGAGATTTGGTAATATCTGCAGAATTTGCTGGCCATGAAGAAATAAACTTTATGGCTACCCATGGCCGTGGTCTAATTTGTATTCCCATGACAGAGGAAAGGCTGAAAAATCTAGGCCTTCATAAAATGGTACAGGAAAGTGAAGATCATTTTGGAACAGCGTTTACTCTCTCTGTTGATGCAAAAGAGGGTGTAACGACAGGAATCTCAGCCGCTGACAGGGCAAAAACTATTGAAGTGCTCTTAGATGAAAGCACTAGGCCTGCTGACCTTATCAAACCAGGTCACCTGTTTCCTCTTCAGGCTGTACAGGGTGGGGTATTGCGTAGAGCAGGGCATACAGAAGCCTCCGTGGATCTTTGTAAATTAGCGGGATTAAAACCTGCAACAGTTATTTGCGAAATTATGAACGAAGATGGAACCATGGCAAGACTTACCAATCTCGAAGATTTTGCTAAAAAACATGACCTAAACATTTATACAATAGAAGATTTAATCCGCTACAGAAGAGCAAAAGATAAATTAATAAGATTGGAAGCAGAAACAAGGCTACCCACTGAATATGGAGACTTCCAAGTAAAAGCATATAGTACAAAAATTGATAATAAAGATCATTTAGCGCTTGTAAAAGGCGAGATCAATCCTGAAGAACCTGTTCTTGTGCGGGTACACTCTGAATGCCTCACAGGTGATATATTTTTAAGCCAACGTTGTGATTGTGGACCACAGCTTCATAGCGCTCTAAAACAAATTGAAACCGAAGGTAGAGGAGTTCTTCTGTATATGCGACAAGAGGGAAGAGGTATTGG
The DNA here is from genome assembly GCA_039028475.1 of Spirochaetota bacterium. Classification (GTDB taxonomy): domain Bacteria; phylum Spirochaetota; class Leptospiria; order Leptospirales; family Leptospiraceae; genus JBCCIA01. The sequence goes on from JBCCIA010000549.1 coordinate 1,475, forward strand.
TCTTATTAATAAGTTAAAAGCATATGCTTACCAAGATAAAGGTTTTGACACTGTAGAAGCAAATGAAAAGCTCGGCTTTCCGGCTGATTTAAGAGATTATGGAATAGGTGCCCAGATCTTAAAGGAATTAGGAATTGTAAAAATAAAGCTGATGACCAACAATCCAAAGAAAATAGTAGGATTGGAAGGATACGGACTTGAGGTTGTGGGTAGAGTTCCTATAGAAATAGGTCAAGGAAAAGAAAACCACCAATACCTCTTAACTAAGAAAAACAAATTAGGGCATTTATTAGGGATTTAATGAAATGAAAGTTATTTTATTCTCAATATTTAGCTTATCTTATTGATTTAAAGGAATAAATAAATGCTTTTCATAGATGTTTTGGCTATCACTGGTGGTGTGTATCTTGCTAAGAAAATTTATAATAAGCGGCAAAATAAAAAGAAACTTACTGAACCTAATATCCAAGGGACAACTACTCAGACAATACAACCAGCACTATCTCAGAATCATCATGAAACTCAAATCAATAACCGGAACATTGCTTTATCGGTAGTTTTAATGTTTCTCTCAGCCGGTGGTTATATGGGCTTTCTGGTATTGAAATGGTTCAGCGTACCACTACTCATTTACTTACAACTACCTATTTTTAAGCTTGGACACAATGAATTATTCAAGAAACGCAAGGTAGGTGCTGCCGTACGTGACAGCTTATTATCCATTACTATGGTAAGTCTTGGCTATTTCTTTGCTCCTGCTTTATTTTTCATCCAATATTATATTAGCCGAAATCTTCTTCTTAAAACGGAAGACTCGTCAGAAAAGAATCTTATTGATATTTGGGCTGAAACGTCACAATCTGTGTGGATAGAGCAAGACGATATAGAAGTAGAAATCGCTCTAAATAAACTGCAAATTGGAAATGTTGTAGTTGTAAATGCTGGTGAAACAATTCCAGTCGATGGAATTGTTGAAAAAGGTATGGGAAATGTAGATCAGCATATATTGACTGGTGAATCACAACTAGTTGAAAAGATGGTAGGGGATACCATCTTTGCATCTACTGTATTGCTCTCAGGTCGATTGTACATAAAAGTTAGTAAAACAGGGAGTGAGACTGTTGTTTCTCAAATCAAAAGTATATTGAACAACACAACTGATTATAAATCATCTCAGCAGGCAAGAGGTGAAAAGTTGGCTGACAAATACGCGTTACCATCTATCATCGGGGGAATTATTACTTTACCTATCTTGGGTATTCATAGTGCAGCAACTATGCTACTTGTTTCTTTTGGAGGGCAAATGCGGATTCTTGCGCCAATCAGTGTTTTGAACTTCCTTAAAATTGCTTCTGATAATAATGTCTTGATTAAGGACGGAAGAGCTTTAGAATCCTTACACAATATTGATACAGTTGTATTTGATAAAACTGGTACCCTAACCCAAGAACAACCCTATGTGAAAGCTATTCATACCTGCCATGCTCCAACTAAAGACGAGGTTCTTCTCTATGCTGCTGCTGCTGAATACAAACAAAAACATCCAATAGCTCTAGCCATTCTACAAGAAGCACAAAACCGTAATTTACAACTACCAATCATTGATGAAGCAAATTATGAAATTGGTTATGGTGTAAAAGTTCGCTTGAATGACAAAATGATCTTGGTAGGGAGTCTCCGCTTTATGACTATGGAAAACATTCCCATCCCACCCGAGGTTTCTAAGCTACAAAAAATCCTTCAGGACCAAAGTTCTTCGTTAGTTTACGTTGCTGTAAATAAGCAATTGATTGGAACCATTGAGTTACAAGCAACCATCCGTGAAGAAGCCAAACAAGTGATTGACAATTTACACCAGCGTGGAATGAAAACTATCATTATCTCAGGAGATAATGAAAAACCAACTCAGAAACTTGCTCGAGAACTAGGTATTGATCAATATTTTGCAGAAACTCTACCTAATAACAAAGCAAAGTTAGTAGAACAACTGCAAAACGAAGGAAAATCAGTTTGTTTTGTGGGAGATGGGATTAACGATTCTATTGCCTTAAAAAAAGCTAATGTATCCATTTCTCTAAGAGGGGCTCTGATCAGAGATGATCAGCACATCTTGCCATCTCTGGGGTTCATAATACAGACATCGGCAGAAAGTAAAAGCTCGAGGATGAGCGTTTAC